>DASSDE010000980.1:0-2473 GCA_035697365.1 Kribbella sp.
CTGCTGGTCAAGGTCGGCGCGCTGGCGTTCGTGCTCGGGATGGACAAGACGATCGCGCTGAACCTGCAGTTGCTCGGCGGGATCTGGATCCTGCAGACGTTCCCGGCGATCGTGGTCGGTCTGTACACCCGTTGGTTCCACCGGTACGCGCTGCTGGCCGGCTGGGCGGTGGCGATGGTGTTCGGCACGTTGTCGGCGTACAACGTGGTGAACCCGGCGACCAAGAAGCACTTCGGTGGTTCGGTGGCGAACATCCCGTTCACCAACACCCCGGCGTACATCGCGCTGACGGCGTTCGTCATCAACGTGATCGTGGTGGTCGTGCTGACGTTCGTGTTCCGGGCCGTCAAGGTGCCGGACGGCGTGGACAGCACACACGGGTCGGACTACACCGCTGACCGCGGTGACCCCGGCGTCGCGGACGTCATCGACGACGGCGGAGCAGCAGCAGTCAAGCCCTGACGTGGTCCTGTGCGGCGGCCGGGAGTTTCCCGGCCGCCGCTTTGTTGTCGAGGGTCGTCACTTTTTGCGGTTAAGTCGACACGCTGCGGGGTCAGCTTGCCCGGTTTCGGGCCGCTGATTCGGCAGAATCTCTTCCGTGCTGCTGGTCCTTCTCGTCATGGTGCTCGCCGCCGGGATGGGGCTCGCGACCGGCGGACGGTTCGGCAACCTGGCCGGCAACACGTTGACGGGCGTGCACTGGCTCGCCGCCGCGGCGATCGGGCAACTGCTCGGCGCACTCTTCGGCGGTACGGCGTACCCGGTCGGGCTGATCGGATCCGCGGCCTGCATCGTCGTCTTCCTGCGGCTGAACCTGCGGCATCACGGCGTCGGCCTGCTCGCCTTGGGGTTCTTGAGCAACGCTTTGGTGGTCGCGCTCAACGGCGCGATGCCGGTGTCGCTGCGGGCGCTGGAGCGCGCCGGCGTCGGCAACGCGACGGTGACCGACGCGCGGCACGAGGTCGCCGACGCGGCGACGCGGCTGCGCTGGCTCGGTGATGTCGTACCGGTGGCCCTGCCCGGACTGGGACAGGCGATCAGCCCCGGTGACGTACTGATCGCAGCCGGAGCTGGTCTGCTGCTGTACGCCGGTATGGGCGGATCGGGCCGCGTACCGACGGCGAACGCACCGGTGTGGGAGGACCTCGAAGCGTGTGCCGGTACGCCCGCGCTGCTTCAGCTGTCCCCGAAGGCGAGCCGCGAACTCGCTGCGCCGCAGGCCCGGCACGGCCGGACGGCCAGGTCAGAAACGGAAGCCGCGGCCGACGATCCGGCGGAGTGACTCGACCACGATCGGGTCGTACTCGGCGCCGATGCCCAGGCCGATCGACTCCATCGCCTTGGCCGGCGTCTGCCCGGACCCTTCGCCGACCAGCTGCTCGTAGGCCAGCGCGACGTTCACGATCCCGCTCTCCACCGGGATCGACGCGTCGTTCGCGCGGCCGTGCCGGTACGGGTCGTTGGAGTGCCGGACGATCTCCGCGACATGGTCGAGGACGCCGGACCGCTCGATCACCGAGGCCCCGATCGCCGCGGCCCGTTGCCGCTCCTGCCTGGTACGCAGCAACGAGGCCCCACCCGGACTCGGATCCGCCAGCGCCAACTGCCCGACGCCCGACAGCAAGGCCGCGTACTCCAGCGCCTCCATCCGTGACGGCGTCAGGCCCAGATCGTTCCCGATCGCGACCGCCAGTGTCGCCGTCCGCGCGTTCTGCCCCGGACTGCTGAAGCCCGCAATCTCAGTACTCCGAGCCATCGACCGAACCGTCGTCCGATACGTCCGCTGCGCCGACGCGTACCGCCGGAACGCGAACTGCGTCAGCAACAACGGCACCACCACCAGCGGCACCGCCCAGAGCCCGAGCAGCGACGTACCGGCGGCCAGCAGCACGCCGCCGAGGCCCATCGCCATCCCGATCTGGCCCATCACCGTCAGCTCGTCGCGCAGGGCGGCAGGGAACGGTTTGTTCTCCGTCTCCGTGGCCTGCCCGGCACCCACGAGCGCGTCCACGAGACCCGCGGTCAGGACGCCCAGCAGCATCGCCAGGCATAGCGGCGCAGCGTGCCGCCAGGAGCCGTTCCAGCCCAGGTCCACCGGGATCACCGCGGAGAACACCAACGCCGTACAGGCGACCGACAGGGCCCGCCGGCTGGACACGACGATGTCCCACCGCAGGCCGGCGATCGCCCGCGGGCAAATGCCGACCATGGTGGCGAGCGTGGTGACCACGATGATCTGCGCGACGCTCGGCGGCGTCTCCAGCGACGGGCCCCTGAGCATCGCGTACGCCAGTGCGGCGCTGGTGGCGATCGGTGCCCGGTTGCGGCTCCGGTCGACGTTGAACTGGACCATCTCGCCGATCGCGATCAGGGCGCCGAAGGTCAGCGCGAACGCCCACTCGCTGACGCCTTCGCGGGCGGTCAGCACGGCGGACACCAGTCCGACCCCGAGGCCGGCCACCACGATCACGAC
>DASSDE010000981.1:0-6708 GCA_035697365.1 Kribbella sp.
ATGTGCCTCGGCGCCGGCCAGATCACCTAGTTCGCGATCGAGTTCGGCGAGCCCGACGTGCAGGTCGGCCGTCACCCGCGGGTACGGCGCACCGTTGCGGGTCGCGAGGGCGAGCGCCCGCTCAAACGTTTGTCTGGCGCGCGACGGCCGACCAGCCGCCATCCACAGGTCACCCAGCACCACAGCGCTGTCCTGCTCGTCGACGAGATTGCCGGCCGCGTGCAGCTCGCGAACGGCCGTCGAGTACGTCGACAACGCGTCGGCCACATCGCCCTCCGCCCAGGCCGACAGCGCCAGAAATCCGCAGGCGGCCCCGCGGACGAAGTGATCGTCCGGACCGGCCAGCTCCAGCGCCCGCTGCGCAGCCAGCACCGTCGCTGCGGTATCAGCGCGCGCCTGCGCCAACGCGGCGCGGTAGATCAGGATCATCGCCGGCGCCGTTCGAAGATCCTCGGTGTCAGCCCACGTCGCGGCCAGCGCCGGATCGCGCGCCCCAGCCGCCAACGCCGCCTCCGCGTCGTCGAGCCGGGTCGCCATAGCGTCCTGCTCGCCGGCGGTCATCGCCGACCACGCGGACACGACGGAGAGCACCGGGTTTCGCCGTACGACGGTGTCCGGCAGCGACCCGATCCACTCGAGTAGCAGCGCGTCCTGCCGAGCACGCCGTGCGTCGGGCACCGCCTCCTCGATCAACCGCCCGGCGCGCCCGTGATCACCCGCGGCGAGCGCGTGCCGTACCGCCTCGGGTGTCAGTTGCCGCTCCGCATGCCAGTCGCTCGCCGCACGGTGCAGCTGCGGCAGCTCCTCTGGGTGCTCGGCCAGCAGCCGTGCCTGCAGTACGTCGCGGAACAGGTGGTGGTACCGGTACCAGGTCCGGCCAGCGTCCAGGGCCACCAGGAACACGTTGTCGCGATCCAGCTCGCCCAGAAACCGCGCACTGTCCGTTTGACCTATCACCGCATCGCACAAGGACGCAGTCAGCCGGTCAAGCACCGCAGTACGCAGCAGGAACTCCCGTAGCGCCATAGGCAGCCGGGCTAGCACCTCATCCGCTAGGTAGTCGATCACGAACCGATGGCTGCCTGTGAACGCCTCGATGAACCCAGCAACGTCCCCCACGCCCTGCAGGGACAGGGCGGCCAGCTGTAGCCCAGCGACCCACCCCTCAGTCCGCCCCTCCAACGCCCGTACGTCCTCTACGGCCAGCTGCAGCCCCATGACGTCATTGAGGAACGCCCCGGCCTCCGCGGCACTGAAGCGCAGGTCGTCGACCCGTACCTCCGTCAGCTGCCCACGGCCACGCAGCCGAGCCAGTGGGAAGGGCGGGTCCGCCCGAGTCGACACCACCAGGTGCAGCTGATCCGGCAGGTTGTCGAGCAGGAACGCCAGGGCCTCGTGCACCTCGAGCGACTCGATCACGTGATAGTCGTCCAGCACCAGTACGGCGTTGCTCTCGGGCTGGTCGGCGTAGTCGTTCACCACCGCAGTGAGCGCAGCTGTCGTTGGTACGCCGGCCTCGGGCGGTGCCACCCGAATGCCGGGCAGCGCAGCCCACAGGTGAGTCAGAAAGCGGGACACTGCGTTGTCACCGGCATCCAGTGACAGCCAGCCCACCTGGGAGTGCCGTGAGGCCCAGTCACCGACCAGGGTGGTCTTCCCGAAACCGGCGGGCGCTGAGACCAGAGTGAGCCGGTGACCGCGGTCCAGCGTGGTGTCCAGGCGCTCCACCAGCCACGGCCTTGCGACCAGCTCGGGCCGCCGAGCCGGCGGGAACAACTTCGTGGCGATCACCCCCGTCGTCACGCTGCGATTGTAGGTCCGTAAACCTGGAACGCCGAGGGTGTACCTGTGGGTACAGTGGGGCTGGTGGAGACGGTGGAGCGGTTGATTCGCAGTACTCAGGAGCTGTTGTGGGAGCGGGGGTATGTCGGGACCTCGCCGAAGGCGATCCAGCGGGCTGCGGAGGCTGGGCAGGGGAGCATGTACCACCACTTCGCCGGGAAGGCGGAGCTGGCGAAGGCGGCGATCGAGCGGTCCG
This sequence comes from Kribbella sp., assembly GCA_035697365.1. Classification (GTDB taxonomy): domain Bacteria; phylum Actinomycetota; class Actinomycetes; order Propionibacteriales; family Kribbellaceae; genus Kribbella. Next base: position 2,039 of record DASSDE010000981.1, read on the forward strand.
GGGCCGAGCTGCGGGCCGCTGCGGAGACACAGCTCGGTGGGGCCGGGACGGCGACCGAGCGGATCACCGGGTATCTCGGGCGGGAGCGACAGGTGCTCAAGGGGTGTCAGGTCGGGCGGCTCGCCGCGGATCCGGACGTGATTGCGGATCCGGCACTGCGGGCACCGGTCGCAGAGACGTTCGAGTGGTTGCGTGGACGGCTCGCCGAGGTGGTTGCCGAGGGCAAGCGGAACGGGGAGTACCCGGAGACGCTCGACCCGGCGCGTACGGCCGCGACGATCGCCGCCGTACTGCAAGGTGGATACGTACTCGCTCGGGCGGCGGGCTCGACCGAGCCGTTCGAGCTCGCGGTCAACGGACTGGTCGACCTGCTGGAGGCGAAGTGAAGATCGGCGCGGTGTTCCCGCAACTCGAGATCGGGGCGGACCCTGCCACGGTGCGCGACTGGACGACGACGGTCGAAGCGGCCGGGTACAACCATGTGCTGGCCTACGACCACGTCCTCGGCGCGGACCCGGCGAACCGTCCGGGCTGGACCGGCTACACCGACAAGTCCTTGTTCCACGAGGTTTTCGTGTTGTTCGGCTACATGGCGGCGATCACGACCACGCTCGAGCTCGTCACCGGCGTGCTTGTCCTCCCGCAGCGCCAGACCGCGCTGGTCGCGAAGCAGGCCGCCGAGGTGGACGTACTGAGCGGTGGCCGGCTCCGGCTCGGCGTCGGCATCGGATGGAACCAGGTCGAGTACCAGGCGCTCGGCGTCCCGTTCAAGCAGCGTGGTGCGCTCCTGGAGGAGCAGGTCGACGTGCTGCGCGCACTCTGGGCGGATCCGGTCGTCTCGTACGACGGGAAGTACCACGAGATCGTGGAGGCGGGGCTGAATCCGCTGCCCGGTCGGCAGATCCCGATCTGGTTCGGTGGCGGGGCGGATGCCGTACTGCGCCGGACCGGACGGATCGGCGACGGCTGGATGCCGCAGTCCGCGCCCGACGAGCAGGCACGCGAGCAGATCGCGATCATCCGCCGAGCCGCCGAGGACGCCGGCCGCGATCCACAGTCCATCGGCATCGAGGCACGCCTGACGCTCGGCGCCGTCCCGGAGCGGGACTGGCGCGCGTACGCCGACGGCTGGCGCGAGCTCGGCGCGACCCACTTGTGCGTCAACACAATGAACCTGGGCCTCACCCAGCCAACCGACCACGCCAAGGTCCTCGCCGAAGCCCTTCCGAAACTCGGCTAGTGCGCCGGGTCGGGCTAGGGCGTGTCTCCTAGTGGCGGTTGGCGGTTGAGCCTCGGATTGCCAGGGCGCTGGGCAGGGTGACGGTCTGCGTCGGGCGGTCGGGGTCGTTGATGCGGTCGCGGAGGAGCTGGATGCCGGTCTCGACGATCGCGTGCACGGGCTGGTCGACGCTCGTCAGGTCGAAGGACTCCCAGGCCGCCATCTCGGTGTTGTCGAAGCCGATCACCCAGACGTCGTCGGGGACCCGGACGCCACGCGCCCTGGCGCCGTCCAGGATGCCGAAGGCGAGCAGATCCGTGACCGTGTAGATCGCGGTCGGCGGCTTCTTCCGGGAGAGCAGCTTCACCGCGGCGGCGTGCCCGGCGGAGTGCGGCACCTCGACCGAGACCACGTTGCTCGGCTTGATCTTCACGCCGGCGTCGGCGAGCGCTGCCCGGAACCCGAGGTCGCGATCGCGCGAGGTGTTCCCGGTGTGGGTCAGCGTCACCAGCCCGATGTCGGTGTGACCCTGGTCGACCAGGTACCTGCCGGCGTCGTAGGCGCCCTGCCAGTTGTCGCCGACGACCTGGTCGCAGTCCAGCCCGTCGATGCCGCGGTGCAGCAGGACGGTCGGTGTCCCGGAGGCGAGCGCCATCGAGTGCAGCCGCGAGTCGTACGTCGCCGAGGTCAGCAGGAACCCGTCGACGAGGCGCTGGTGCAGGACCTCCGCGACCGACTCCTCCGGGTCGTGCTCGATGTTCCACAGGATCATGTGCAGACCCATCGAGCTGAGCACCCGGCCGATCTCGTCCAGCAGCTCGGCGTGGAACGGGCTCGTTACCCGGGTCATGAAGACGCCGATGGTGTCGGTCCGTCCGGTCTTCATCGCGCGGGCCAGCGCATTCGGTGTGTAGTTCGCATCCTTGAGCACCTGCAGGACCCGCGCTCGGGTCTCCGCGTTGACCTTCGGGTTGTTGGTCAGCACCCGCGACACGGTCGCCTGCGACACTCCGGCCAGACGGGCCAGGTCGCGGCTCGTCGGTGGTCGTGACATCCTCCGCACCCCCTTCATTCCGAGATGTGAACCCTACTGAAGAGTGTTACCACGGGCCGTTGACCACGCCGAAACCGGTGTGTATACGTATTCAGTAGCTGAAGTGTATACGTATTCATCCCTCGTGGATGGGAGATTCCGGTGCAGACCAACCTCTCCAACCTGAGCCGCCGCAGGTTCCTCGCCGGTCTCACGGGCCTCACGGCCGCCGGCGTTCTGGCCGGCTGTGGCAGCAACGGCAACTCCGGTGGCGGTGGCAAGAAGGGCCTGACCTTCCTGAACTGGGAGCAGGTCAAGGGAAACCCGCTGGAACAGGCGATAAGTGCGTTCGAGAAGCAGTCCGGGACGCAGGTCACCATCCAGCCCGCGGTCACCCAGGAGTACGACACCAAGATGCGCACCCTGATCGCCGGCGGCAGCCCACCGGACGTGATGCGGATCAACGACGACTTCGTCCGTGGCTTCTCGCAGCAGGGCGCACTGCTGGACCTGAAGCCGTACATCGACAAGGACAAACTCGACACGTCCCAGTTCGCCAAGGAGACGTTCGACTTCCCGCAGCAGCCCGACGGCTCGCACACCGCGTGGGTGCTCGGGTACGAGCCGCGCCTGATCTTCTACAACGTCGACCTGTTCAAGCAGGCCGGCGTACCGCTCCCGCCGACGGACTGGTCGTCGGACGGCTGGACCTGGTCCGACTTCGAGGCCGCGGCGAAGAAGCTGACCGACCCGGCGAAGAAGCAGTACGGCGCTCTGGTCTACCTGGACACCGGCTACGAGCAGACGTTCACGGTGAACCACGGCAGCGAGACCGGCATCTTCTCCAAGGACGGCACGCAGTTCACGCTGCCCGGGTCGAAGGAGACCGAGGCGCTGCAGTGGGCCACCGACCTGACCTGCAAGGACAAGGTGCAGCCGCCGTGGTCCGCACTGCAGCAGGACAACGTGCAGAACCAGATGTTTGCCCAGGGCAAGATCGCGATGATGTTCGCGACCTTCGGCACGGTGCCGTACATGCGGCAGACGATCAAGGACTTCACCTGGGACGTCGCCCCGCCGCCTGCCGATGTGGAGCAGAAGACCGAGTCCAGCGTGATCGTGTTCTGCATCCCGAAGAAGGCCAAGAACCCGGACGCCGCCTGGGACCTGCTGAAGTACCTGGCAAGCGAGGACGGCGGCAAGATCCTGCTGCAGGGCGGGGCATTCACGCCGATCAACCTGAAGGCCGCGGCCGGGCTGGCACCGAACGGCAAGGCGCCCGAACACATCGCGCTGTTCGCCGAGGCGGCAAAGCACCTGACCGCGACGAACCAGACCAAGAACACGATCGGTGCCCGCGAGCTGTACCGGCCGGCGCTGGACACGGCCTACAACTGCGAGAAGCCGGTCGGCGAGGTCCTGGAGCAGATCAAGCCACAGGTGGAGAACGCCTTGAAGGGTTGATGTCGATGGCAACCATCACGATGGCGCGCGACGCTCCCGGCACCGTGCACAAGGATCAGCTCCGCCGGGCCCGGCGCCGACAGAACCTGACCGGCTGGTTGTTCATCAGCCCGATCGTGATCGGGGTGGTGGCGTTCCAGTTCTTCCCGATCGTGGTCTCGATGGTCGCGTCGCTGACCGACTGGAACGGGATCGCGGCACCGAAGTTCATCGGGTGGGCGAACTTCACCGAGATGTTCACCGACGACCCGCTGTTCCTGCAGACGTTCAAGAACACCGTGTACTTCACGCTGGCGAGCATCCCGCTGACGATCGGCATCGGCCTGGTGCTGGCGCTGCTGTGCGCCCGGCCGATCCGCGGCGTCGCGTTCTTCCGGACGGCGTACTTCGCGCCGTACGTGACGAACGTGGTCGCGATCGGGTTCGTCTGGTTCTGGTTCTTCCAGCCCGACAACGGCGTGATCAACGGCCTGCTGCACCAGATCGGGATCACCGGCCCGCAGTGGCTGTCGAGCTCGTCCTGGGCGATGCCCGCGGTGATCATGGTGAGCGTCTGGCAGGGCATCGGCTACCCGATGATCATCCTGCTCGCCGGCCTGCAGGGTCTGCCGGGCGACCTGTTCGAGTCCGGGAAGCTCGACGGTGCGGGCGCCTGGCAACGGTTGCGGTACATCACGCTGCCGCTGCTGACACCGCACTTCCTGTTCCTGCTGATCACCCAGTTCATCTCGACGTTCCAGGTCTTCGGCCTGATCTACGTGATGACCAAGGGCGGGCCGGGGCATGCCACCAGCGTCTACATCTACAACATCTATCAGAACGCGTTCAGCTACGGGAAGGTCGGCTACGCCTCGGCGATGTCGTGGGTCCTGTTCGTGGTGATCGCGGCCGTCACCTACCTGCAGTGGAAGCTGCAGAAGAGGTGGGTGTTCTACACATGAGAGTCGTCTCCAA
>DASSDE010000982.1:0-7419 GCA_035697365.1 Kribbella sp.
GATGGCCGCCGACCTCCTCGTCAACCGCATCGGCGACCCCCACGACATCGCCTCCGCGATCGCCTTCCTCAGCACCGAAGACGCCGGCTACATCACCGGCCAAACCCTCAACGTCGACGGCGGCCTCTACATGCACTGACCCTCACCAGCCGGCGCGCTTACTGTGAATCTCCTTCGCCAGCTATCGAAGGAGATCGCAGTGGGTGAGCAGATGCAGGCGCTGGTCTTCGACGGCCCGGCCGCCGATGCGTCCACGACCAGGGTCACGACCGTCGATCGACCGGTGCCGGCGGCCGGGCAGGTCGCGATCGCGGTGCAGTACGCCGGAATCAACTTCAAGGACGTGATGGCCCGCCGCGGAGACCCCGGCTATGCACCCACCTGGCCACACATCCCCGGCCTCGAGGTCGCGGGCGGGGTGATCGCCGTCGGGCCCGGCGTCAAGCATGTCGGACCGGGCGATCGCGTTGTGGCATTGACGAACGCGGGTGGGCTCGCGGAGGTGACGATCGCCGACGCCGACCTGGTGGCACCTCTCCCCGACAGCCTCGACCCCGCGGTCGCCGCGGTGGTCCCAGGTGCACTCACCACCGCCGAGCTCCTCGTCCACGACTACGCCCGGATCCAGCCGCACGACGTGATCGCCGTCCACAGCGCCGCGGGCGCCGTCGGCGCGGCGATCGCCCCCCTTGCGCGCCTCGTCGGCGACGTCACGCTGATCGGCATCGTCGGCTCGACCTCGCGTCTGGAGTCAGCTCTGCAAGCCGGGTACGACAGCGCACACGTCCGCGGCCCGGGTCTCGTCGCGAGCGTCCGCGACACCGTACCGGGCGGCGCCGACGTGGTCTTCGATCCGCAAGGTACGGCGTCGCTGGACGACGACCTGGAGATCCTGCGGCCGGCCGGGCGGATCGTCCTGTTCGGCAACGCCGGTGGTGGGCAGCTCGGCCAACTGCCTGCGACCGGCCGCTTGTACGGCGGCAACGCGGCAATCGGCGGCTTCAGCCTGGCAGCACTTTCGGCCTCCGACCCTGCCCGCGTGCGGACCGCGATCGCCCGAGTTGTCGACCACCTCGCCGCTGGGCGACTCGCCGTACAGCCGATCGTTCTCGACGGTCTCGCCGCCGCACCGGAGGCTCACCAACGACTCGCGACCGGCACCGGCGCCGGTAAGTACGTGGTCCGCCTGCACTGATCGCTTCTTTTTTCGAAGCGCACGATTTAGCCTGGGATGCATGCGTTCAGACTCTCGTGCCGCAGGACCGCGGATCGCGCCGCTCGAGGCACCGTTCGACGAGGCCTCCGCCGCGGCGATCGAGGAGCTCGGTCCGCCGATCGCCCTCTTCCGCCTGCTCGCAAGACGCCCTCAGCGGGCCCACGGGATCCACGGCTGGGGCAGCTACTACCTCTCCCGCCGATCGGCCCTCTCGCTGCGTCACCGTGAACTGGCGATCGACCGAACGACCGCGTTGTGCGGAGCCGAGTACGAGTTGGCCATCCACCTCGACGTCTTTGCCGAGCGTGCGAACCTGACTGCGCCCCAGATCCAGTCGCTTGCCAGCGGCAACCACGCCGACGACTGCTGGACCGACCCGGCGGACCGCGCCGTGATCCGGGCCGTGGACGCACTCCACCAGCACAGCGACCTCAACGACGAGCAATGGCAGGACCTGCGCGCCCACCTCGACGAGGAAGCAGTCCTCGACCTCCTCCTCATCGCCGGCTGGTACCACGCCATCTCCTACGTCACCAACGCCGTACGCCTCCCCACCGAACCCAGACCAGGAAGCTGACCTACAACCCGAGCGACGTACCGCAAGGCCCGCACCGAGTTGCCGATGCGGGCCCTGCCCGAGCCGGCTCGGATCAGGTTCCGGGCTTTGGGTAGTACTTGTTCAGCACCGAGTAGTCCTGGGACGACGGGTGCTGTGGGAACGCCGGGATGGACATGCAGCTGTTCGTGCTGTTGTTGTGCGCCATCCCGAGGGCGTGGCCCATCTCGTGGCAGGCGACGCTGCGGCGGGCCGCATAGGTGTTCGGCGTCACCTGGTTGTTGAGCTTCACCGTCGGCGTACCGACGAAGTAGCCCTTGGAGGTCGTCGCCTCGGTCAACCCGTACCAGTCCGTGCCGTACCGGCCTTCGCGTACGTTGACGCAGTGCCGTCCACCGCCGGGACATCCGGCCGTGTGGTAACGGTAGTACGCATCGATACCGGGCGCCTGGTACCAGTCGATGCGCGCATCGGTCACCGGCCACGAGTTGCCGGTGAAGTCGATGTAGTACACCTGCGGATCGTTGAACGGGCCGTACGACCACTTGTGTCCACACCAGGCGGCAGCGGTACCGACGAACGGCGAACACCGCCCGTTCGACGGGTCCTTCGCACTCCCGATCGGCTGCGCGTCCTGCACACCTTGAACACCCCGCTGACGCAGGTTCGCCCGCAGTTGATCGCCGCTCACTCCGGCAGCGGGCGTGTAGACAGCCGTGTACGTCGTACCGTCTTTGTTCTGCCGCATCACGTAGACATCCGAATCGCCCGCAGCAGCCTGCTCAGCCACGGGTGCCGCCGACTGCCGGTCCGATGGAGCCGCGCTACTCGCACTTGCCCCCAGCGTTGCCGCGAGACAGATCCCCGCGAGTCCAACGACGACTTTCGTTCGCAACCTCATACCGTTCTCCCCCTTGGATCGGTACACGGAGGGACTTCCCCTCCGCTCCGAGCGTGAGAACGGTCACGACCTGACAGCAACGCATTTCGGCCCTCCCCGAAACGCAGACCCGCCCCAACTCACGGTGTTGACAGCGTCAAACGTTCAAGGCGTTTGCCCGATACTCGAGGATCTGACCGACGACAACTTCCGGCGGTTCCGGAAGCATCCGCTCGACCCAGACGATGTCCAGCCCGCCGTACTTCTTTCGATTCCAGATCAGCAGGCTCGCCAGGTCCTTCTCCTTTTCGGTGAGAAGCGCCCAGTTCATCGACATGCCGGCCAGGTCGGCCGGCGTCGGCCGGGACACGATGCGCGTTGTGGTCCAGATCGCCGCCCACTTCCACTGCGCCCTGTCCGCCGGAAGGGAGCGCACGTACGCCGTGTAGTCGGACAGCCGAACACCGACCACTGCCAGGGACCTCGGCCCCGCGCCAACCCCCGCGACCTCCACGTCACGCCACGGCACGATGCCGCCGGTGTGCGGCCGCAGCCCCTCCGGCGTCAGCTGGAACAGCGTCCAGTCGGCCCACAACCGACGGCCGAAGACAACTGCCGCGAGCCCGAAGATGACGAGACAGAACGGTCCCGCCACCACATGCCCGTCAACCGTCATCCAGATGGCCACCACAGCCAACACCCCAGCGATGACAGTGTTGCGCTGCAACTCCCCGCGCTTCGCATGTACCGCGATTGTCTCCACGCCCGCCCCCAGCCGCGATCGGTTCCTGCAGGCAGTGTGGTCCTGCTAGACCGGAACGTCCAGAGAATCGGGCGGGGAAATTTCGCGGGTCGCACCTACGACCTGTGCTCCGTGCTGTCGTGCTGATGGGCGGCGAGGCGGTTGAGCATGCGGTTGTAGGCCTCGTACGCCTCGTCGCTGTCGGGGTCGAGCGGCTTCGCGGGATCAGCACCGACCTCGTTCGTGATCACCGTCCGGCGTACCGCATCCAGCCAACGGCCGGTCATCCGCTCGCGCTTGGCGGGTGACGTCACGACGCTGATCATCAGCCCGACCGCGGCGAACATCATGAGCCCGTCACCGGCCGCCCACATCAGTCCGCCGGCGGTGTGGACATCGGTCAGCGGGTCCGGCGCCCAGGCCGGATGCATCGCCATCATCATCGGGAACGGGTCACGCGTGGCCTGCAACAACACGATGCCCACGACAGTGTCCGGCAGCATCGCGATCAGGAACAGTACGAACCGCAGCAGGTACCCGGTCTGCGAGCGAATCGGCTCCTCGCCCAGCAGCGGCAGGAACAACAGGTAGCCGGCGACGACGTACAGGACCTGCTCCGTCGGCATCAGCCACGCGTGCATCGCCATCTGGTCCATGAAACCTGTCAGATGGGTCGCGATGATCACGAGCGAGTAGATCGCCAACCCGGTCACGGGATGGGTGATGACGCCGACCGGCCGCGAGGCCACGAGACGTCGCGCCCTGGCCTGGCGATCGGCCGGGAGCGCCTCGACCGCGACCGTGATCGGATGCCCGAGGACAAGCAGCGCGGGGACCACCATGATGAGCAGCAGGTGGAGCACCATGTGCACCCAGAACACGTCCATCGAATAGCTGCCGATCCCGGACGCCACGCAGACCCAGAGCAGCGCGCAACCGCCGACGAACGACACGACGCGCCACGGCCGGACGGTCGAACGCCCGCGCGCCCGGACGCGCAGAGCGGTGTAACCGACAGCGAGCACCACAGCGACCACGAGCCAGACCGGGGCAACCTGCCAGCTGCGCAGGAGAGAATCCCAACTCACCGGCGGCATCACCATCCGCGCCTCCACACTTCGTCGCTGCAAGCATTGCACACTGCAATTGAGCACCTGCACGCGCGGGCAGGCTCAGCGAAAGGCGAGGTACGGCGCGAGTGCGAACAGCGCGACAACCATCCCGTTCCGGAGAGTTCGCGTCGGGAGGGCCCGGGCGATCCGCCAGCCGATCAGGACGCCGGCAAGCTCGGGAACACCGATCAGTACGGCGACCGGCCAGTCGATGCTGCCCTGGGCGAGATAGCCGATCGTCCCGACGGTGGCGATGACCACCGACTGTGCCTGGGCAGCCGCCAGCGCCTCCAGCACCTCACATCCGGCGGCAACCAGCAGCGGGACCGTGAGCATAGGGCCGCCGATACCAACAATCCCTGCCACCACAGCAACGAAGAGGCCGATCGCAAGCACGACAGGCAGCGGCGGGTGCTTGTGTCCGGCAGCCCGGTTGCGGATCAGCACGAGGGCGGCGACAACGGCGACCAGTACGCCGAGCAGCGTGCTGAACCAGCGCGGTGAGAGGGCCGCGTTGATCCTGATACCGATCACAGTCCCGATCAGTGCGGTGACAGCGAGGAGCCAGGCCGTTCGCCGGGTCTGCGGCGCACGCAGTTCGCCGGACCGCAGATAGGCCGCGGTCCCGAGCGCTCCGGTTGCCACATGGGTCACGATCGACGTACCAGCCACTTGAGCCGGGCTGAGCGTGGAGAGCGCCACCAGTCCGACTGTGGGCAGTACGCCTCCGGGGCCGATGGCGGTGATCCCGATGCCGCCGGCCAGACCCAGAAGTGCGAGCAGAATCCCGGCCAGTGGCGTCAGCTCACCCATTCAGTTCCCTTTGCCAGCTGGTACGTCGTCATTGATCGCCCGTACGGCGGTCTCGATGAACGACCGCTTCGAACGCGAACCGATCCGCCCGGATCTGGAGCACCTCGGAGTCGATGGGCCGACCGTCGCTCAGCCGGGTCAGCCGTTCGACGCTGAACACTGCGGCCCCGCACTCGAGTGCGAGCTTGGCTGCGACGTCCGGCCCGGCGTTGGTTGCATGCACTGTCAGCTCGGCGCGGCCCAGTGGTTGGCCGGTCGTCTGCTCGATCAGACCGAACACGTCATTGTTGGCCAGATCCTCGCCCAGCAAGGGTTCTCCGACGTCGTCGGGTAGATAAGAGATGTCGTACGACAACGGCTCGTCGTTGACGTACCGCAGCCGCTCCAGCCGGACGACGCCCGATGGCGGTGCGAGATCCAGTCGACCGGCGACGCTTTCAGGTGCCTCCGGCAACCGTTCCGCGGACAGCACCTCGTTGCGGACCGTACCGTACCCGGCCAACGCCTCTGCAAGGCCGGACAGCCGGTCGAGACCGTGCCCGTACTTCGGCGTTCGAACCGTCGTCCCTGCGCCGCGCCTGCGCTCGACCAGGCCTTCGCGGCGCAAGAGCTCCAAGGCCTCCCGAACGGTATTGCGCGAGGCCTCGTGCCGGGCAACCAGCTCGCCCTCGTCGAGCCGCCGGCCGGCACCGAACTTCCCATCCAGGATCTGCTCGCGCAGCTCGTCCGCGAGACGTTCCGCCCGGTGCCGGCGCGGGTGCGCCGACGTCCAGCCGGCCGGGATCTGCCGCGATGCCATACGCGCCAATCTACAAGTTCCGCCAGAGTTCCGCCACTTGCGCATCGCTTGCCGTGCGCAAAGATGTTCGGAAGTATGATGTTTCGCAGCTAAACAGCCAAAAACCTGGGAGATCGCGATGCCGGCGCCGAACATCTTGCTGATCGTGTCGGACGACCATGGGTACGCCGACCGCAGTGCGCTCGGCCACCATCCCGACGTCCGGACGCCCGCGCTGGACCGATTGGCGGCCGAGGGCACGAGCTGTACGAGTGCGTACGTGACGGCGCCGATCTGCAGCCCGTCCCGGGCCGGGATCATCTCCGGGCAGTACCAGCAGCGCTGGGGCGGTCAGTGGTTCGACTCGGCGAGCTTCGCGCCGGACGACGTACCCAGCCTCGCCGAACTGCTGCACGATCGCGGCTACCGAACGGGGTACTTCGGCAAGGTCCACTACGGTCCCGAGAACGTCGGCGACCGGGCCTGCCCACCGCACCACGGTTTCGAAACCACTCTGTACGGTCTCGCGGGCCAGTCGCTCGGACGCCTCAACTACCTGCACCACTCCGAGCAGTCGCAGAGCGAGTACGGTCCCGACGCCGCACGCTACATGGCCGTCCAACCGCTGCTGTCCGGTGACGAACCGGTCGAGTACGAAGGCTTCCTGACCAGCGAGCTCGGCCGCAACGCCGCGGAGTTCATCGAGGCCGACGACGAACGCCCGTACTTCTGCATGGTCGCCTTCAACGCCGTCCACAACTTCTGCTGGCAACTCCCCGAAGAGGAACTGGCCAAGCGCGGGCTGCCGACCTACAACGACTGGCAGCCGGACTCGGGCCGCTCGTACATGGAGTGGTACGACGACGTGATCGTGCCGAACCTCCCGCACGGGCGCGAGTACTACCTCGCCCAACTCGAGCTCATGGACGCCGAGATCGGCAAACTGCTCGACCTCCTCGACAGCACCGGGACAGCCGAGGAGACCATCGTCGTCTACACCACCGACAACGGCGGTTCGACCTGCAACTTCGCCGACAACACACCCCTGCGCGGCACGAAGTACACCGTCTGGGAAGGCGGCATCCGCGTACCGATGCTCTGGCGCTGGCCCGGAGAAGTACCAGCAGGCCAAGACACCGACGCCCTGGTCAGCACGCTCGACGTGGTACCAACCCTCCTCGCCGCGGCTGGCGGCCAGACCGAGTCCGACGGCCTCGACCTACTTCCCTTACTACGAGGCGAATCAGCCAACGCCCACACCGCTCTCCACTGGGACTGCGGCTTCCAATGGGCCGTCCGCGAAGGCGACTGGAAACTCTCGT
>DASSDE010000983.1:0-2483 GCA_035697365.1 Kribbella sp.
GATCCGGTCTTCGTCGCGCACGAGCTCGGCTTCACGAACTCCTCGGCGAACTCGATCGACGGTACGTCGTCGCGGGACTTCGTGGCGGAGTTCGCGTTCGTCACCGCGCAGATCGGGATCGACCTGTCCCGGCAGGCCGAGGAAGTGATCCTCTGGGCGACGAAGGAGTTCGGCTTCGTCGAGCTGGACGACGCGTTCTCGACCGGGTCGAGCATCATGCCGCAGAAGAAGAACCCGGACATCGCGGAGCTGGCCCGCGGCAAGGCCGGCCGGTTGATCGGGAACCTGAGCGGTCTGCTCGCCACACTGAAGGCGCAGCCGCTCGCGTACAACCGGGACCTGCAGGAGGACAAGGAACCGGTCTTCGACTCGATCGACACCCTCGAGGTCCTGCTGCCCGCGTTCACCGGCATGATCCGTACGCTGCGGTTCAACGCGGAGCGGCTCGAGGAGCTCGCGCCGCAGGGCTTCTCGCTGGCGACCGACATCGCGGAGTGGCTGGTCCGCCAGAAGGTACCGTTCCGGGTCGCGCACGAGCTGGCCGGCGCCTGCGTCCAGGAATGTGAGAAGCGCGGTATCGAGCTCTGGGACCTGACTGACGCCGACCTGGCCGCGATCTCGCCTGACCTGACCCCCGAGGTACGGACGGTTCTCACCGTCGAAGGCTCCCTTGCCTCCCGCAACACTCGCGGCGGCACCTCCCAGGACCAGGTCACCGCCCAACTGGCCGAGCTCAAGACCCGGGTTGCTCAACACACCAACCGCCTAACCTAAAGTTCTGGCATGCGGCGTTCACTTCTTGCTGGTCCTGTGCTCGAGGTGGCGCCGAAGCTGCTCGGCATGGTCCTGCGCAGCACCACCGACGAAGGAACGGTCGCCGTACGCCTGACCGAGGTCGAGGCGTACGACGGCCCGAACGATCCCGGCTCGCACGCGTACCGTGGCGAGACCGCCCGGACCGCGGTGATGTTCGGCCCACCCGGCTTCCTGTACGTGTACTTCACCTACGGCATGCACTTCTGCATGAACGTGGTGGCCGGGCAGGACGGCACACCCTCGGCGGTCCTGCTCCGTGCGGGCGAGGTCATCGAAGGTCACGAACTCGCCCGCAGCCGCCGCGGTGTGCTCACGTCACAGAAGGTCGCCTTCAACCAGGCCGCCGGCGTGCGCAAAGGTCCTGTGGTGAAGCGCCCGGCCGCGAACCCCGACCGCGACCTGGCGCGTGGACCGGCCAGGATGTGCGTTGCCCTCGGCATCGAACGGGAGGGCAACGGCGTCGACCTGCTCGCGAAGGACTCACCCGTGCGGCTGACCGACGGCCCGGGGTACGACGGCGTACCGGCCACCGGCCCGCGCGTCGGCCTCCGCGAAGCCGCCGACCGCCCGTGGCGCTTCTGGATCCCGAACGACCCGACCGTCTCGCCGTACCGCCCGCACGTCCCCAAAAAGCGCGGCTAACGTTTCGCCAGCTCCAGTACGTAGTCCAGCTGCGGAAGCCCGTGCTCCACCTCCGGATCCGGGAACAGCCCGACGTGGTGCACCCCGGCCGCCTCGAGCTGATCGAGGTGGGCGGCCGCGTCCTCGAGCGTGCCGATCGCGCCGATCGCCGTCCACCAGTCGCTCGGCATCCCGACCAGCCCAGCGTCGCCCGACGCCTCGTACACCTGCTGCAGCTCGTCGAAGAACGGCAACGCGGTCAACTGCGGTGCACGCGCACCGATCCGCGAACCCAGCCAGGGCGCCGTCCACTCGTACGCCGACCGACGGTCCTCGCGTACGCACATCGCCGCGAACCCGGCCACCACGAACCCGTCGGGCGATCCGGCGTACTCGACCGACTGTTGCACGTACGCCGCCGTGGCCGGCTCGGCGAGCACGACACCACCCGCGACCTGGCCGGCCAGCGCCATCGACTTCGGCCCCTGGACGCCGAGCAGGATCGGCGGCGCTTGCTCGGGCGGCGCGTCCAGCTTCACCTTGTCGAGCGTGACCGTGGTGCCGTCGAAGCTGACCTCCTCACCCGCGAGCAGCCGCGTGACAGTGGAGGTGACCTCCTCGAGCGTCGTCAACGGCGACTTCGGCCGGACGCCCATCTGCCCCATCCAGGACTGCACGCCATGACCGATCCCCGGCAGGAACCGCCCCGGCCCGAGTGCATCCAGCGTCGCGAACTCCATCGCCGTCACCGCCGCCGTACGGACGACGGCCGGCACGATCCCGAGCCCGACGGTGAGCCGCTCGGTGGAGGTCAGCGCGGCCGACACCAGCGACGGGCCGGCAGTGAAGAAGCAGTCCTCGATGATCCACAGCTCGTCCGCGCCACCGCGGTCGAGTCTTCGCGCAACGTCGGTGACGAGCGCGGCCGGGTACGTACGCGGGAAACACATGCCTATGGCCGTCATGAGCAGACCGTAGAAGATCCCGCCGACAGTTCGTGAAGGACGCGTCAAAGCTGTCCGCGGACCGCGGGGGAGGACGACTAG
>DASSDE010000984.1:0-11036 GCA_035697365.1 Kribbella sp.
GGTCGCCGACCCGTCCCGCGAGACGGCCGAGCGCTGGGCAGGGCCGTACGACGCGAAGGTCTTCACCGACCACCAGGAGCTGCTCCGCGAGGTCGAGCCGGACGTGGTGATGGTCGCCGGGATCTACGGCGACCGCGGCCGGGTGGTCGTCGACGCACTGAACGCGGGCAGTCACGTGATCGCCGACAAGCCGCTCTGCACCACTCTCGAGGAGCTCGACGCGATTGCCGAGGCCGCGCACCGTACCGGGCGGCACGTCACGCTGCTTCTGGAGAAGCGCTACTACCCCGTCACGCTCGCGGCACGTGAGATCGCCGACCGGCTCGGCACGATCCACGGCGTCACGTCGTCCGGACCGCACAAGCTCAACCGCCCGACCCGCCCGGCCTGGTTCTTCGAGCGCGAGCGGTACGGCGGCCTGCTCAACGATCTCGCGGTCCACGACATCGACGCCGCCCTACTCTTCACCGGACTCACCAGCGGCACCGTCAGCGGCGCGATCATGGACGGCCTGTACGGGGTCGCGACCCTGAGCGGACCCGGCGCGCTGATCACGGCCGGAGTGGACTGGATGACGCCGGCCGGATCGCCGATGCACGGCGACTACCGGATGAAGCTGACCGGCACCGAAGGCACGGCCGAGCTGCTCTGGGCCCGCAACCGTCTCGTTCTCACCACCACCGACCTCGAGCCGCACGACGTACCGCTGCCGGACGGCCACCGCCCCGCCGAGCTGCCTCTCAAAGCGCTTGCCGCAGGCAACGAACCCGACATCACCACCGAGCGCAGCCTGCTCGCCACGCGGCTCGCCCTGCTCGCCCAGCAATCCGCCGAGACCGGCAGCGCACCGCTGCCCTGGCATGCCGGCTGAGTGCCGTCCGCAACTGATCGGAGAGATCCCATGCGTTTCGCCATCATCGGTGCCGGTGTGATCGGCGCCGTGCACGCCCGCCTGATCGAAGCGCTGGGCGACGAGGCCGCCCTGGTCGCGGTTGTCGACCGCGACCTCGACCGGGCGGGCAAACTCGTCGAGCAGTACGGCGGGCACGCGTACGCGAGCGCCGCCGAGGCGTACGCCTCGGAACAGGTGGACGCGGTCGCGATCTGCCTGCCGAGTGCACTGCACGCGGACAACGCGATCGAGGCGCTGCAAGCCGGCAAGGATGTGATCGTCGAGAAGCCCGTGGACATCACGCTCGCGGCCGCGGACCGGTTGATCGAGGCGCAGCGAGCCACCGGCCGTACGGTCACCGTGATCAGCCAGCGCCGGTTCCAGCCGCCGGTGACGCAGATCCGGACCGCGATCGACGGTGGAGCACTCGGCCGCGTCACCTCCGGGATCGCCGAGTCGGCGTTCTTCCGCCCGCAGTCGTACTACGACGGCGACGACTGGCGCGGCACCCTCGCGGTCGACGGCGGCGGCGCTCTGATGAACCAGGGCATCCATGCGCTGGATCTCCTGGTGTGGATGCTCGGCCGCCCGGTCCAGGTCAGTGCGCAGACCGGCCGGCTGGCGCACGACGGCATCGAGGTCGAGGACCTCGCGGGCGCATCGATCTTGTTCGAGAGTGGGGCGATCGGGCTGCTGCTCGCCAGTACGGCCGCGTATCCCGGCCGTCCGGTGCGGCTCACGATCCACGGCGACCAGGGCACGGCGATTCTGGACGACGACGAACTGGCGTACTTCTCGGCCGCCGACGCCGAGCGCCCCGGCGCGCCGGTCCTGGACGGGCCGGCCGACTGGGGTGCGACCGAGCTCGCGCACCTCGCGCAGTACCGCGACTTCCTGGCCGCCGTCCGCGAAGGACGCGAACCGGCCGTCACGGCGGCGGCCGGGCGTCGGTCGCTGGCAACCGTGCTTGCCGTCTACGAATCCGCCCGCACCGGGCGCCCTGTCGAACTTGCCGAACTGGAGAGCTGATGCGCATCGCCTTGGTAGGGACCGAGAACAGCCACGCCGATCACATCGTCCAGCACCTGAACGTCGACAAGCTCTCCGACACGGCCCACGTGGTTGCCCTGGTCGGCGATGACGAGCGCACCCGGAAACTCGCTGCCGCCGGTGGAATCGAGCAGATCGTCCCGACCACGACCGAGTTGCTCGGCAGCATCGACGCGTTGATCATCACGAACCGCGACGGCGCAGTGCATCGCGAGCACGCCGTACCGTTCCTCGAGGCCGGCGTGCCGGTGTGGGTCGACAAGCCGCTGGCCGCCAGTACGGCGGATGCGCGGGCGATCCTCGACGCCGCGCAGCGCGGTGGCGCGCCGGTGACGTCGTACTCCGCCGTGCGGTGGGTCGCGGACGCCGATGCGCTCGCGGCGAGTGACGTCGGCGAACTGCAGGCGGTCACGGTGACCGGGCCGGCCGATCCGGACAGTGAGTACAGCGGGATCTTCTTCTACGGCATCCATGCGGCCGATCTGGCACAGCGGCTGGCGCCGGGCGAGCCGGGACCGGTCGAGGTCGAGCGAGTCGGGTCGACGGTTGTCGCGCGGTACCGGTGCAACGACGTGCTCGTCACGCTGCAACTGGTCAAGCCCACGGATGCCGGGCGGGTCCCCTTCCATGCCGAGGTTGTCGGGCGGACGGCGCTCGTGAGCCGCGACGTACAGCTGGACTCGGAGTACGTCGTACCCGGGCTCAAGGTCTTCCTGAGGATGCTGGAGACGGGCGAGCGCCCACTCGACGACGCAACGATGCTGGCCCCGATCACCGTGCTGGAGCAGGTGTGAAGCGACTCGTCGCGGCACTCGCAATGCTGGTCTTGGTCGCATCGGTGACGCCGACAGCGGCAGCGGAGGCGGAGCCGGCGGTTGCCGCGCCCGAGATCACGATCGACTCGCCGACCGACGGTGCCGATGCGGACGCCGGCGGTGTGACGGTCCGCGGGCACTACACGCAGGTGTCGGACATCCAGCTGGTCGTCGACGCGCAGCGGACCGTGCCGGCGACGATGGACGCTACCACCGGGACCTGGACCGCGACGGTCTCCCTGAAGGACAGCGACGGGACGGTCGGGATCGCTGCCTACGGCAAGAACCTGGAGACGCTGTACAACCAGTGGTCGGCGTTCAGCTCAGTGGCTGTGCACAATCCTCGCGCGTCAAAGCCGGCGGTCGCGATCACCTCGCCGGCCATGGGGGCGGCGCTGCGCGGGTCGCGCATCACGACCACGATCGCGGTCAGCTCCCGCCGTCCGGTCCGTCGGGTCGAGGCGCGCGTCAACGGTGGCGCCTGGCAGACCGCGCAACGGGCGGGTGGCAGTTACCGCGTGCAGTTCGAGTCGAAGAAGGGCTTCGCCGGGATCGAGGCACGGGCGATCGATGTCACCGGACAGGTCGGCACCTCGGCCAGTACGTACGTCGCGGTCGGCGGGGCGGTGCGTCCGGTGCAGGAGCGCTACAACCAGGACCGGGCGATGTGGTTGTGGGAGCAGAACTCGTACCCGGCGGTCTTCGATCGCACGGCGCGCGATCAGCTCGGCCGGTTCATGGACGACACCACGACGTACGGGTCGGATCCGATCCGGACGTTGTACGTCGGCGTCGCGGCGTACGAGGGTCGCGACATGCTCCAGGACTCACGCAGCCAGGTGGCCGCGTTCGTCCGCTGGGCTCGTGGGCGTGGGTATCACGTACAGGCGGTGATCTCGGGCGGGACCGTGCCGCCGTACCTGGGGGCGCTGCCGCAGTACCAGGACCGCGCCGTCTCCGAGTTCACCAAGGTGCTCGACTACAACCTTGCCGTACCGGCTGACGCCCGGTTCGACGGGGTGAACGTGGACATCGAGCCGTACCTGTTGCCGCAGTGGAAAGCGGCTGGGACGACGCTGCCGACCCAGTGGCTCGATCTGCTGGAGAAGTTCATGCAGCTGCGCGACGCGTCCGGTGAGCGACTGCTCGTCGGCCCGGCGATCCCGTTCTGGTTCGACAGCTCGGACTGCTGTACGGCGATCACCTGGCACGGCCGGACCGCGCCGCTGAGCGACCACGTCCAGGACCTCACCGACTACGTCTCGCTGATGGACTACACCGACACCGCGACCGGGATCATCGCGCGCGCCGACCACGAGGTCGCGTACGCAGCCACGATCGGCAAACCGGGATCGGTGGTGATCGGCATCGAGACGAAGGACCTGTCCGGCACCGGCGACCCGGAGTCGGTGACGTTCTACGAGGAGGGCCGCGCCTACCTGGAGTCCGAGCTCGACAAGGTCTACGCCGCCGAGGCCACCGCCCCAGGTTTCGCCGGCATCGCCATGCACCACTACGGCAGCCTCCTCGTCCTTCCGACGTAAACCGCTGTCCCTTCAGGCCCGACCGTCAGCACTGAGCTGGGTGCAGATGTCCCAGGCGGCCTGCTGGACGAGGGCGGCCGTCTCCGGGGCGAGTCCCTTGACGGGTACGTCGATGCCGACCGGGTCCTCGTTCAGCAGGGCGATCAGGAACACGCACGCGCCGAGGTAGCTGCCGGCGAGGGTGGGGTGGCTGTTGTCCGACTCGTGCAGCACCGGTTCGTCGTACGTGGCAAGGAACCGCTCCCAGACCATGCCGACCGGGATCAGCGTGCTACCGAACTCACTCGCGGCCCCGGCGTACGCGTCGGTGAGCGCCTGCTGCGTCTGCGGCGCGTTGCTCCGGGCCCAGGTCATGTAGAACGCCGTCCGCGCGCCGGCCGCAGTGATCGCCTTCGCGAAGTCGCGGGCGCTGTCCCGGAACCGGGCCGGGCTCTTGATCGGCAGCGTGCTCTGCTCCTGCAGTACGACGACGTCGTAGCCACCCGTCGCGATCGCGTCGAGGGCCTTGCCCGCGTTGAGGTGCTGCCGCAGCGACGCCCCGCCAGCCGAGATCACCTTGTGGTCGATCTCGATCCCCCGCGCCGCGGCCAGCCCGGTCAGCAGCTTGGGCAGGTTGTTGTTGGACGTGAAACTGTTCCCGACAAAGAGAATCCGCACGCCCGCACGCTACTACCAGCCCTACCAACCTGCACTCAATCCGGTTGACCGGTGCGGTACGGGGCTGTTGGCTAGCGGCGTGAATGGGCTTCGGATCGTGCCGGTGGGCGACGACGTGACGCTGCTGGACTGGCAGCGGGTGCACAACGAGATCATCCCGACGGCGCCACTGCCGGTCGACGAGATCCGCGAGCGCCGTACGCGGAACGTCCTCGAGGTCGCGTACCACGGCGATGTACTGGTCGGCTGCTCCACCGTCCGCCCGCCGTCCGACGAGACGTCCGCGGCGGTGGTGATCGCACGGGTGCTTCCGGCGTACCGGCGTCGTGGGTTCGGCGAGGCGATCTACCAGCACTGCCTGGCGCGCGGGCGGGAGCTCAGCGACGGAATCGAGACGCACATCCTGAGCAGCAACACCGACGGGCTCCGGTTCGCGACGGCGCACGGCTTCGTCGAGGTGGAGACGTACCTGCTGCCGGGCGACACCGTTCCGTTCGTCGAACTACGGTTGTGACCATGCGCTTTTCCGTGAACATTCCGAACTTCGGGGACTTTGCCGATCCGCGGACGGTCGCGCGGGTCGCGGCAGCCGCCGAGGAGGCCGGCTGGGACGGGTTGTTCGTCTGGGACCACGTCGTGCACAGCAAGCAGCAGCGGCGCGGGCAGGCGTTCGGCGATCCGTGGATGCTGCTGACGGCGGCCGCTTTGGCGACCTCCCGGATCAAGCTCGGTCCGCTGGTCACCCCGGTTGCGCGGCGGCGACCCGAGCAGCTCGCCCGGCAGGTCGCGACGCTGGACGGGCTGAGCGGCGGACGGGTGATCTTCGGCGCCGGCCTCGGCGGGCCGATCGACGACGAGTTCGGCAGCTTCGGCGACACCACCGACCCGAAGGTGCTCGCCGAGCGGCTCGACGAGGGCCTCGACCTGATGGCGGCGTACTGGTCCGGCGACCGCGTCGACCACGCCGGCAAGCACTACCGGGCCGACGACGTGGAGTTGCTGCCGGCGACGGTCCAGCGCCCGCGCCCGCCGGTCTGGATCGCCGGCTACTGGCCGCGCAAGGCCCCCATGCGCCGCGCAGCCCGCTGGGACGGCGCCGTCCCCCTGTTCCGCAGCGCCAACCACGGCGAAGCCCCACCGGTCAACGAACTGCGCGACCTGATCGCGTTCCTGGACGCCCAGCGCACCGACCACGACACCCCGTACGACGTCATCGTCGGCGGCATCAGCCCCACCACCCCCGCCGCCGCGCAAGCCCTCATCGAACCACTGGCCGAAGCCGGCGCCACCTGGTGGGACGAACGCCAACTCATCACCGGCCAGGACTTCTACCGCCTGGACCCCACCCTCAACCGCATCCAGCAAGGCCCGCCAACCCTTACCTGACCGCTCAGGTCGGCGACCTAAACTGCGGGTATGAGTGATGAGTTGCCGGCCTGTTGTGCGCCTTCGCGGGGTGG
The DNA here is from genome assembly GCA_035697365.1 of Kribbella sp. Lineage (GTDB taxonomy): Bacteria > Actinomycetota > Actinomycetes > Propionibacteriales > Kribbellaceae > Kribbella. Next base: position 6,419 of record DASSDE010000984.1, read on the forward strand.
GGAGGTGTTGCCGCCTCCTGGGGTGCCGAGTGGCCGGGGGGAGCACCTGGTGGAGCAGGTTGTGGTGGCTGGTGGCGTGTTCTCGATGGGGAACGGGAACGGGGACGAGAACGCCGGTGACGGTGAGACGCCGGTGCATCAGGTCGAGCTGGCCGGGTTCAGCATCGACGCGACCAGCGTGACGAACGCGGACTTCGCGCGCTTCGCCGACGCCACCGGGTACCGGACGGAGGCCGAAACCTTCGGGTACTCCGCGGTGTTCCATCTCGCGCTGGCCGCCGAGCCGGACGAGGTGATGGGGCCGGCGTCCGGGACCCCTTGGTGGGCCGGCGTTCGCGGCGCCGACTGGCGGCACCCCGGTGGGTCGCGCTCGGATCTCGACGGGCTCGACGACCACCCTGTCGTGCACGTGAGCTGGAACGACGCGACCGCGTACTGCAAATGGGCCGGGCGGCGGCTGCCGACCGAGGCCGAGTGGGAGTACGCAGCCCGCGGCGGCCTCGAGGGCAAGCGGTACCCGTGGGGAGACGAACTGCTCGAGGGCGACAGCGACGACTGGCCGTGCAACATCTGGCAGGGCGAGTTCCCCCGCACGAACACCGAGGAGGACGGCTTCCTGACCACGGCCCCGGTCCGCACCTTCCAGCCGAACGGCTACGGCCTGTGGCAGATGGTCGGGAACGTCTGGGAGTGGTGCGGCGACTGGTTCGGCCCGCGCTACTACAAGTTCTCCCCCGGCGAGAACCCGGCCGGCCCGTCGCTCGGCGCGGCCCGGGTGATGCGCGGCGGCTCGTACCTCTGCCACGACTCGTACTGCAACCGCTACCGCAACGCCGCGCGCTCCTCGAACACCCCGGACTCCTCGATGGGCAACGCCGGATTCCGCACCGTCAGTCTGTAACCGGCACAGACTCCGACGCCCTCAACCCCGGCGTCGTACTCGCCACCGCAGCCACTGCCGCGATACACAACAACGCACCCGACGCCAGTGACGCGACAGGTGACGTCAACTGCGCAACGACACCACCACGCAGGTTGCCCAGGTCCGGCCCGGCCTGACCGACGATCTGCTCCGCGGCACTGACCCGCCCGAGCAACTCGGTCGGCGTGTGCAGCTGGACGATCGTGCTGCGGGACACCACAGCCACCGTGTCCGCGGCACCGGCAACCGCCAGGCAGACCAAGGCGAGCCAAGGCACCGGCGAGAACGCGAAAAGCAACAAGGCGATCCCCCACGCCGCCGAACCGCACAACATCACCAGCCCGTGCCGCGGCAGCCGGGTGAACGACCCGGAGAACAACGACGCGGCCACCCCGCCGACGGCGATCGCGGTGAGGAACAACCCGAGTGTCCGCGGGTTGTTGCCGAACCGCTCCGCGTTGATCACCGGGAACAGGCTGATCGGCATCGAGAACACCGTCGCAGCCAGGTCGGTGATCAACGCACCACGGATCACCGGCGTCGCGGTGATGAACTGCAGCCCGTCCAGGACGCCGCGCAGACCGGGTTTCGCGGCCGTCTCGAGCTGCATCCGCGGCAGGCCGAGGACGCCGTACAGCGCCGCAAGGAAGCTCAAGGCGTCGATGAGATAACAGACGCCGACACCCCACCAGCCGATGATCAGGCCGCCGAGCGCCGGGCCGAGCAGCATCGCGCCCTGGAACCCGATCCGGTTCAACGCGATCCCGGCCGCCAACTGGTCCCGCGACAGCAGCTTCGGCAGAACTGTCCGCGCGACCGGCCCAGCAGTCGCGCTGAACGACGACTGGACGGCGATGAGCGCCAGCAACACCCCGACCGGGACCCGGCCGAACGCCAACTGACTCGCCATCACGGACGCGACCAGCAACTGCCCGATCGTGGTGACCAGGTAGATCTGGCGGCGCTCCAACCGGTCGACGAGCGTGCCCGCGAACAGCCCGAGCAGGATCAGCGGCAGCGCCTGCGCGAGGCCGACCGCGCCGGTCCAGGCCGGACTGGAGGTCTGGTCCCAGACCTGGAACATCACCGCGACGAACGTCAACTGACCGCCGAATCCCGAGAGCACCTGGCCGATCCACAGCCGCCGGTACGTCAGGACGCGCAACGGCCCGAGGTCGATGAACGCGCCCTTCACCGCAGCTTCTCGGCAATCCGGTCGTGGAAGCTCTTCCGCGCCAGGGCGTCCTCGATGTCCCGGACGACCTGGCTCATCGGGTACGGCAGCTCGGACTCGAGCTCGGCGAGCGCCGCCTCGGTCGCCTGCCACTCCGAAGCCAGCAGCTCGACCAGCTTCTTGGACTTGGCGGTCAACGTGACCCGCTTGCTCCGGGCATCCGAGCCCGGCACGGTCCGGACCAGGCCGGCGGTGCGCATCCCGGACACCTTCTGGCTGAGCGCCGAGTGCGTCCGCCCGATTGCCGTCGCCAGCTCGGTGATGGTCAGCGGGCCGCGGGCGTGCAGCGTGAGCAGCTCACGGACGTACGTCGGCTTCAGGCCCTTGATCTCGCGGTCGGTGTAGATCCGGCCGATGTCGCCGTCCAGCCGCTCCAGCAGCTCGTGCAACGGCCGCCACAAACTCGCTTCGGTGGGATCGTCCATGGACCGATCATAACAGCACTTATATAAGTACTGTCACATTGGGCCGCCGGCTGCTCCGGGCCGCGATCCAGGCACCGGCCAGACTCGCGGAGAGCAGGCTGATCACGGCCAGCGCGGCGAACCCGAAGCGCGCGTCCGCGTGGCCAGTGACGAGCGAGGCGATCAGCATCACGACGACCGTTGCCGCGAGCCCGTAGCCGTTGGCCAGGCCGAACGCGTGGCCGACGCGGGACTCGTCCACCGAGGTCATCAGCAGCGACCGGGTCGCGATCCGCGACTGACCGAAGAGGAACGCCCCCAGGAGCACCAGCACCATCAGTCCCGGTACGCCGAAGAGCGGCTGCAGGACGAGCATCGCGCTACAGATCAGAAACCCGCCGACAGCGAGTCGGAGATCCCCGAACCGCGCCGAAGATCGCCGATAGACGGCGGCCGCGAGCAAGAACCCCGCCCCACCCAACGCATCCGTGACCCCGAGCACCGCGGCGCCCCGGTGCCACTCGCCCACGACCAGCACCGGCATCAACGCGTTGAACACCGTGACTACAACAAGCCCTTGCCCGAACAGCATCGCCAGCGGAGCCAACGCGAATCCGGAGGATCGCCCAACGACTGTAGTAGCCGGAGGCAACTTAACGGGAACCTTCACCGGCCGGGCGTCCCCCACTGCGGAGACCAGCAGTGCGGAGAGGGCGAACGTACAGGCATTGAAGGCGAAGAGAGGCCTGGGACCGAGGTACTGGAGCGCCAGCCCGCCAACTGCGGCGGACAACAACATGCCGGACTGCAGGGCGATCTCGTAGTGCGCATTGAAGTGGCGGAGCTGGTCGGTGGGTACGCGTTCGCGAATCAGCGCGGCACTTGCCGGAGCGAACTGGGCGGCAACGACCGCGAGCGCGAAGTTGGTCGCGTAGACGAGGGGCTGCTGCGAACCGCCCAGCGCAAGGCCGATCGGTAGCGCGAGGGCGGCCGCTGCACTAAGTACGTCGCAGAGCACCCACAGCCGGCGCCGGTCGAAGCGGTCGGCGAGACGTCCCAAGTACGGCGAGAGGACGGCCTGCGGTACGGCGACGGCGATGAACAGCCAGCCGACGTCGAGCATCGAGCCCTGCGCGCGGACCAGCAGCAATGCGGCGCCGAGCAGCTGGATGTTGTTGCCGAGGGACGTGATGAAGGCTGCCGGCAGCAGCAACCGTGGTCGCGAAGTCACGCGCTCAACGCTCGCAGCAAACCCTGACAGCCGATGGCAGCGATTATTTACGCTACCGCAGTTGCGTAAACCTGTTACAGTTCTTTTCGATACTGCAGTAGCGGAAAGGAGTGCGGGATGGCCGGGCGCGGAAGACCGCGGGACGCCGGCGTCGAGGCACGCGTACTGGAGGCCGCGATGACCGAGATGCGGAGCCGTGGGTACGACGGATTGTCGGTGGACCGGGTCGCCGAGCGGGCCGGGGTGGCGAAGACCACCATCTACCGGCGCTGGCCGAGCAAAGCCGAGCTGGTGATGGCGATGATCACCGAGCTGACCAGCGGCGTGCCGTTCGATCCGAGCGGGGATCCGCGCGGCGACCTCACCGAGTTCGTCGCCGGGATCGCGGCCGCACTGGATGCCATCCCGACCACACTGGTCGCGGATCTGGTCGCGGCGGCAGCCCGCGAGCCGCGCGTCGGCGAAGGCGTCCGCGCCCTCTGGGCCGACCGGCACGCCACCGTCGCGGCCGCGATCGGGCAGGCCCAGGCGGAAGGGTTGATGCCCGCCCACGCCGATCCGCGTGTCATCGTCGACCAGCTCGTCGGCGCGCTGTACTACCGGCTCCTCGTCACCGGTGAGCCGATCGACCCCGCCTACGTGAGCCTGCTGGTCCTCAGCACGCTCGGACCGGAGCAGTCATGAAGAAATCGCGCAAGATCCTCACCGCCGTCGGCGTGATCGTCGTCCTCATCGCCGGCTACACGATCGTCACCATCGCCAAGCCGTTCGTACTCCACACCCAGGTCGACATCCAGGCCTCCCCCGCTCAGGTCTGGAAGGTCCTC
>DASSDE010000985.1:0-2070 GCA_035697365.1 Kribbella sp.
TGCCGCGTCAGCTACCGACTCGGTCACCGGAAGCGACCTGACGAACGCGGTCCGACGCGCTAACGTTGCTGCTTCATTGAGTGTTCAGGGCGCGGGGGCGATTCCCTCGGTGCCTCACGGGGATGCAATCGACGCGCGTTACGCGGAGGTATACCTGTGAACCCGCACGAACCGCGGCCCATCGACCTTCCGGCGACGGTCGACCTCGGGCTCGGCTCCGACCTGTCCTTCCTGGACGACGCCAAGATCCTCGGCGCCCCGGAGGACCCGGCCGACCTGCCACGCTGGCGGGCCAAGCTGGCCGAGTGGCGTTTCGGCGCCTTCGAGCGGACCCGATACGACGGGTCGCACTACGACGAACCCGATCGGCAGTGGACCCAGACGGCGTACTCGGTGGTCCTGGTCTGGCTCTGGGACGACCTGCTGTACGACGTCGCGACCGGGCGGTTCACGCCGGAGAAGTTCGTCGAGCACGGGATCACGGAGTTCGGCGGGCACGACGCGATCGTGCTCTGGCATGCGTACCCGGTGATCGGGATCGACGACCGGAACCAGTTCGACTTCTACCGCGACGTCCCGGGGCTGCGGGAGCTGATCGACGACCTGCACCGGCTCGGGCTGAAGGTGTTCTTCGACTACAACCCGTGGGACGTCGGCACCCGCCGCGCGGCCCGCTCGGACGCCGACGAGTTCGCCGCGCTGGTCAGCGACTACAACGTTGACGGCGTCTTCCTGGACACCCTGAAGGAGGGCGACCCGACCTTCACCCGGGCGATCCGCAAGGCGAACCCGGCGATCGCGCTCGAGGGTGAGTCACGGTTGCCGATGGCAAGGATCGGCGACCACGCACTGTCCTGGGCGCAGTGGTTCGCCGACACGACCGCCCCCGGCGTCCTGCGGGCGCACCTGTTCGAGCGCCGGCACATGATGCACCACACCCGCCGCTGGAACCGGGACCACAGCGACGAGCTGCAGTCCGCCTGGGTGAACGGCGTCGGCATGCTCGTCTGGGAGTCGGTGTTCTCGGCGTGGGTCGGCTGGAACGCCCGCGACCGCGCGACGCTGCGCCGGATGGTCGCTGCCCAGCGCGCGTTCGCACCCGTGCTGATCGGCGGCGACTGGATCCAGCTGACGCCGGAGATCCCGGAGAAGGCCCGCGACCACGGGGTCTACGGGTCCCGGTTCGACCTGGCGGACATCACGTTCTGGACATTGATCAACCGCGCCGAGGAGGACTTCGACGGCATCGTGCTGCGGTCGGAGGATCAGGTCGGCGACTGGTACGACGTGACGTCCGGCGTCCCGATCACCGCGGACGACGACGGCGTGCACCTCGTCGTACCGGCTCGTGGTGTGACCGGCATCATCCGGGTCGGCGCGACCGCTGGTTCGTCGTGCCGGGCGACCGCGCGCAGGTTGGGCACGATGCCGCGTCCGCAGGTCAACGAGTCCGCCTTCCCGATGCGGCCGGCCGAGTTGGTCGCCGTACCGCCGGTGTCCGGCGACGCGTCGATCGGTGCGACGGTCGAGGTCCCGGCGGGTCCTCGGACGTTGACGGTGACGCATCGGCGGCGCGAGACCGGGCTGTACGACACCGCTCCGTACGTCGAGGAGTGGAAGCCGCTGCCGCCTCGCCTGCACGACATCCAGACCGTCACGCGTGAGGTGTCGCTGGCAGGTGTTTCGGTGGCCGTTGCCGAGGTCACCAACGCGGAGTACCACGCCTTCGTACGGGACACCGGCTACCGGCCTGTGGTGGCGAACCGGTTCCTCGCGCACTGGGTCGACGGAGCGCCCGTCGCCGGGACCGAGGACCAGCCGGTGACGTACGTCGACCTGCCGGACGCCCGCGCGTATGCCGCGTGGCGTGGCGGGCGGCTGCCGACGGAGGACGAGTGGCAGGTCGCCGCGGCCTTCGAGGGTTTCGTACGGCGCGAGCCCCTGGTGTGGAACCTGACCGAGAGCGAGCACCGCGACGGCCGCAGCCGGTTCTGCATCCTCAAGGGCGGGTCGCACTACCGTGCGGAGGGCTCCGACTGGTACGCCGACGGCGGGCCGCAGGAGCCGGAG
>DASSDE010000986.1:0-2187 GCA_035697365.1 Kribbella sp.
GCACTCCGATGCTGTACGCCGCGGCCGGGCTGCGTTTCGGGCTGCCGATCAGCGGCGTACGTCGCTATCGGGCGAACCGGCGCGGATCCACGCCGGGCGAGGTGCTGGCCGCGATCATGACCGACGCGTACTACCGCATGCCCGCGCTCTGGCTCGCCGAGGCGCATCCCGGTACGTACGTCTACGAATTCGGCTGGCGGTCGCCCGCGTGCAACGGCACGCTCGGCGCCTGCCACGTCGTCGAGCTGCCGTTCGTCTTCGACAACCTCGACGACGCATCCACCGCGACGATGCTCGGCTCCGCGCCCCCGCAGCACCTCGCCGACCTCGTCCACAAAACCTGGGTCGACTTCGCCAAGACCGGCAACCCCGGCTGGCCCGCCTACGCCACGGACAATCGCCTCAGCCGCCACTTCGCCACCGCCTCCGGCACCACCACCGATCCTCACCCCGAAGAACGCACCTCCTGGCCCACCCCGGACTAGCGGATCAGAGGTTGTCGGCTCGGGATCTTAGGTAGCGTTGTCTGGGGATGCTGGTGGTGCGGGTCGCTGCCTGCTCGTACGCCGCCTTTGCGCCTCGGATGTCTCCGGACAGTTCCAGAAGATGCGCCCGGACCGCGGACAGGCGATGGTCCTTGGTGATGCGCTCGTCGGCTTCGATGGTCGACAGCAGTTCGAGACCCTCGGTCGGGCCGCGCGCCATGGCGACCGCGACGACGTGGTTCAAGGCGACCATCGGGTTGTCGGTGAGTTGGAGTAATACCTCGTACAGGGCGACGATTTGTGGCCAGTCGGTCGCGTCGGGGGATGGTGACTCGTCGTGGACCGCCGCGATGGCTGCCTGCAGTTGGTACGGACCGACGGGTCCGCGGGGGAGCGTCGCTGTGATCAGGTCGACGCCCTCGCGGATCAGTGGCTGGATCCAGAGGGAGCGGTCCTGCTCTGCCATCGGTACCAGTTCGCCGCGCGGACCGGTGCGCGCCGGTCGGCGGGCATCGGTCAGCAGGAGCAATGCCAGCAGACCGGCCACCTCGGGGTCGTCGGGCAGCAGGCGGTGCAGCATGCGCGCCAGGCGGATGCCTTCGGCGGCGAGCTCGACTCGTTGCAGGCTTGGTCCGGTCGTACTCGCATAGCCTTCGTTGAAGATCAGGTACACGATCTTCAGCACCGCGCCCAGCCGCTCCTCCCGATCGGCGGGCATCGTGAATCGCGCGCCGGTCTCCTTCACGGTTGTCTTCGCCCGGGTGATCCGGCGCGTCATGGTCGACTCCGGTACGAGGAACGCTCGCGCGATCTCGGCCGTGGTCAGACCGCCGACCGCCCGCAGCGTCAGCGCGATCTGGGACGCGGGGGACAGGGCCGGATGGCAGCACAGGAACAGCAGCACCAGGGTGTCGTCGGTGTCGCCGACCGGGTCACCTTGCGGAGCCCAGTGCGCTACGCGGTCCTCCCGTCGCCGGCGGGACTGCTCACGGCGGAGCAGATCCGTCAGCCGGCGGGAGGCAGCCGTGATCAACCAGCCCCGCGGACTCTCCGGTACGCCGTCGTTCGGCCATTGCTGCGCCGCCGCGAGCAGCGCCTCCTGCACGGCGTCCTCAGCCGTCGCGAAGTGCCCGTACCGCCGCACCAGCGCCCCGAGCACCTGCGGCGCCAGCTCCCGCAACAACTCCTCGACCCGACCAGTCATCCCACCTCACCACCCGACCTGGCCACCCAACCTGGCCACCCCGCCCGGCAGGTCACCACGACCATCCGGTCCGTCGCTCACTCCATCAGGGCTTCGCGGCCGTCGATGATGGGGCGGATGTCGGCGTACGCGGTCGCTCGGACGAAGTCGGGGGCAGGGGTGTCGGCGAGTCGGGAGGCGATCTCGGTGGCTCGGTCGAAGGACTCGCACTCCACGATCCAGTAACCGGCGAGGACCTCTTGGGTTTCGGCATACGGGCCGTCGGTGACCACGGACTGCCCGTCCTTCGAGCCGAGCCGCCTGGTCAGCACCGGTGCGGCGAGCGCGCGGGTCTCGACCAGCTCGCCCGACTCCGTCAGATCGTTGTTGAGCTTCTCCATGAAGGCGCCCATGGCCGCGAAGTCCTCCGGCTGCCAGGCGGGCTTCCCGGTGTCCTTCCCCGCCATACCGTCGTAGTCCTCCTGCGACGCGTACGTCAGGATCATGTACTTCATCAGC
>DASSDE010000987.1:0-2877 GCA_035697365.1 Kribbella sp.
GTGGTTTTGGTGGTTCGGCGGTGATGGGGCGGGACTGCAGGAGCCAGATCGTGTCGCCGGCGATGGACCATTCGATGTCCTGGGGTGAGCCGAAAACGGCGGTCGCCCGTCGACCGAGGGTTGCCAGGTGGATGGCGGTGGTGTCGGTGAGGGTGGGCGTACGGCGTTGGGCTTCGGGGACTGCGCGGGTCTCGAGGTGGGCTCCGGCGCGATACAGGGCGGTGGGTTTGTCGGCGATCGTACGGGTCACGGTGCCGGCGACTTCGTAGCGATCAGGTGTGACGCGACCCTCGACGACGGTTGGACCCAGGCCCCACGAGGACTCGATCAAGGTTGGACCGTCGAGGGCGGTGAACATGACGCCGGAGACGTCCGCGTCCACATGGCGCTGGATGATCACGGCCATCTGCGGGGTGGAGGCATCGCCGCGATAGGACGTCGCGCGCGCCGACCAGAGGGATTCCCGGCAGGCCCGTACCGCATCGAGCACCGCGTCGATCCCTTGTACGCCGAGGAAGCTGTCGTACTGCCCCGCCCCCGACCCCACCGCAGTGTCCTCGTTCGACGCCGACGACCGAACCGCGACCACCGGATCCCCCACACTCGCCAGCCAATCCTCGATCCCCCGAACCTCATCCCCATCCCACGCGACCGCCGAATCGTGTGCATTGGCTCGACCCCGGCTGGGGCGGGTGGGGGTGGGGAAGGGGAGGATGATCGCGGGTGGGACTGGGAGGCCGGCGCGGGTAAGAGTGGCTAGGGCTGCGGCTTTGGCGCCGCAGCGGGCTGCGGTGGCCTCGGCCAGGGGGATCAGCATCCGCAGGGCCTCCTATCAACGGAATGTTGACAACAGAACGTTGACAACGCTCTGTTGATGATCCACGCTGGACCGATGCGACGCAAGCAGGAGGCGGCAGCGGCCGCGGATCAGCGGCAGGCCGAGCGGCAACGCGCGGCGCGGGAGTTGCTGTTGGCACGAGGGGCGAAGGATGTGCCCGCGCGCCCCTGGCGGCCGGCGCCGATTCCCTTGTCTGCCGTGGATTTCACCCAGTTCGCGGCCTGGCGGTCCGAGGAGCTGACCGACGACGATCTGCTCGCCGCGCTCGCTCTGTTGCCGGCAGCACGCGCCGAGGTCGACGAGGTGGAGGCCGGGTTGTTGTTGCTGGCCAGGAGTTCCGGGCTGACGTGGGCCGACATGGCGGACGCGATGGGGTTCAGCTCCCCGCAGGCGTGTCAGCAGCGGTTCAACCGGCTCGCCGCGCGGCAGGACGGGGCGTCCTGATGCTGCTCGTACTGCATGCGGTCCGGTTGCTCGGATTCGCGGACACTCCCGCAGTTGCCGGGCGTTTCGACCTGAGCGTCGACGCGACGCAATCAGCGCTGGAGGATGCCGAGGCGCGCGGGTGGGTGACGTACAGCAGCTTCGCCGGCACCTCGGGCTGGTCGCTCACCGAGGACGGCCGTACGGAGAACGAACGCCTCCTCCACAGCGAGGGCGACCTGAAAGCGGTCCAGGAGGTGTACGACGAGTTCCTGCCGTTGAACGCCCTTCTGCAGCAGGCCTGCACCGACTGGCAGCTCAAGCCGACGAGCACCGATCCGCTCGCGCCGAACGATCACTCGGACCCCGACTGGGACGCCGGCGTACTGCACGAACTGGGAGCACTCGCCCGCGCCCTCGGCCCACTCAACGCGAGGCTGACGCTCCCCCGCTTCAAGGGGTACGACGCGCGGTTCTCACACGCTCTGGGACAAGGATGGGTCGACCGCAGCGACGTCGACTCCTGTCACCGGGTCTGGTTCGAGCTCCACGAGGACCTGATCGCCACGCTCGGGCTCAAGCGCTCCTAGTCGCATCCAGGTACGCCGCACCGCGCGGCGAGATGCGATAGCCGACCTCGAGACTGTAGGTCAGACCAAGGTTTTTCAGCTTCCGTACGTCGAGCTTGAACGGCGCCGTCTCGCGCCCGAGAGACGCCGCCAGGTCACCGGCCCGGACAGCAGGCGTGGTCTCGATCAGCTCCAGGGTCTGCACCGTCCAGGGCCCGTGCTGGCTGGCCTGATCGAAGCGATCCAGCCGCTCCTGCAGCTCCGCCAACTCATCAGTACTCAAAGACGTACGAGCCGCAAGCTCCTCGCGCGGATCCGGTCCCGCGACGAGATGGAACCGGATCAGGAAGGTCGGCTGGGTGTCGTCGCCGCGCAGCCGGCGCCGGACGTCGCGCGCGTTCTGCCGGTCGGCGAGCGCAAGATCCGCGTCGGTGTCCGCGATCAGCTCCGGATTCACCTCACGGATGCTGTCGATCTCGATCCGGCCCGCGTTCGTCCGGTAGATCCGGCCCTCGACCACCCGCGGCTCGGCCCACCGCCGGTACGCCACGGTGATCCGCCCGCTCTCGACCCCGTCCTTGTCGGACCACGCGAACAACATCTTTAGCTCCTCAACGCCTTCGCGACGATCGGGGCAAGTGTGCGCAAGGCCTTGCCCCGGTGGCTGATCGCGTCCTTTTCGTCGACCGAGAGCTCGGCCGTCGTCCGGTCGTAGCCCTCGGCCTGGAACAGTACGTCGTACCCGAAGCCGCCGGTCCCGCGCAGCTCCCGGATCACCGACCCGCGCATCTCACCGAGCACGATCTCCTCAGCGATGTCCCCGGCGCCGTCCGGCCGGACGAACGCGACCGCCGCGACGAACGACGCCCCGCGCCGCTCGTCCGGTACGTCCTCCAGCTGACCGAGCAGCAACACGTTGTTCGCATGGTTGTCCTTCGAGGGCCCCGACCAGCGCGCAGAAAGCACGCCGGGCATCCCGTTCAGCGCGTCGACGCAGATCCCGCTGTCGTCGGCGATCGCCGGCAGGCCGGTCGCCTTCAGTGCGGC
>DASSDE010000988.1:0-4022 GCA_035697365.1 Kribbella sp.
GCCTCGTCGAAGAACCGGCGCATGGTCGACGGGAACATCGCCGGGTACAGGTCGCGTCCGGCGAGCTGCTTGATCGACTCGATGTTCGCGATCGTCGGGCCGCCGCCGTGGTTGCCGACGCCGTAGAAGACCATCAGCGGCTCGGTGGTCGCCGGCAGTTGCTGCAGGGCCTTGACAACGTGGCCGGAGATCTCTCCGGGAGGCGAGCAGTACTCGTGCGGGATCCGGTACGCCAGTACTCGCGAGCCGTCCGCCGACTCCCACCAGAACTTCTGGCCGGGCAGCTCGCGCTCGTGCGCCTGCGGGCGGAGGAAGGCATACGAATCGAGGCGTGCCTTGCTGAGCAGTTGCGGCAGGGTCGCGTTGTGGCCGAACGGATCGACGTTGCATCCGACGGTCGCGATCACGCCCAGGTGCTCGGCCAGCCAGCGTTGCGAGTACAACGCGTGCCGGACGAACGCCTCACCGCCGGGGATGTTGCAGTCCGGCTCCACCCACCAGCCGCCGACGATCTCGAAGCGACCCTCCGCGACCCGCTTGCGGATCCGCTCGAACAGGCCGGGATCGTGCTCGGCGATCCAGCTGAAGTACGCGACCGAGTCGGCGGTGAAGACGTAGTCCGGATACTCGTCCATCCGGTCGAGCGCGGAGCGGAACGTCGCTCGCACCTCCTGATATCCCTCCTGCCACTGCCAGAGCCAGACGGCGTCGATGTGTGCGTTCCCGATCATGTGCAGCGGACCGCGCTTGGACATGTGCACAGTCATGAGTGCTCCCGGGTGTCGGTGGCCCAGAGGTCTACGAGTTCGCTGACCAGGTGCAGGGCGAGGACGTGCATCTCCTGGATCCGGGCGGTCTCCTCCGCCGGTACGACGACCGCCAGGTCGGCCTCGGCCGCGAGCTCCTTGCCGCGCAGCGAGGTGAACGCGACCGAGCAGGCGCCGTTCGCCCGGGCGGCAGCGAGCCCCTTCACCACGCTCGGCGATGTCCCGGACGTACTGAATCCGACGACCATGTCCGCCGGCCGCACCAGGGCGGTGACCTGGCGTGCGAACACATCGTCGTACGCGTAGTCGTTCGCGATGCAGCTGACCACGGCGGCGTCGCCGATCAGCGCGATGGCGGGCAGCGGACGGCGCTCGCGGAGATAGCGGCCGATCAGCTCACCGGCGAGATGCTGCGCGTCGGCCGCGGATCCGCCGTTGCCGAAGGTGTACAGCACCCCTCCGGCGGCGAGCCGGCGAATGAGTTCGTCCGCCACGGCTTGCACCTGTGGCAGCTGGGCCCGCATCGCCACGGCCACTTCCGAGTGCCGGTCCAGCTGTCCGTCGAGGAGTCCTCGCAGCTGAGTGGTCACAATGCCTCCAACCGCTCGTACGCGATCGCCGCCGCACCGAGCACCCCGACCGCATCACCGTGCCGGCTGAGCACGACGTCACAGGCGCGGGCGGCCGGTGGCATCGCCTGCCGTAGGGCCGCCTCGCGGACCGGGTCGAGCAGTTGCGCTCCCGAGCGGGTCACCCCGCCGCCGAGGACAACGAGCTCCGGCTCGCAGACGTTGATGAGCACAGCGACCATCCGTCCGAGCATCGCGGTCGTCTCGTCCCAGACGGCCTGGGCGACCGGATCTCCCGCGCCGGCATGGTTCGCGACGTCCTTGGCGGTGACGGTCAGGCCGGCCAGCGCCGACGTGGTGCCAGCCGCCGCCTCGGTCGCCCGGAGCGCGATCGACGTGCCTGATACGTACGCCTCCGCGCAGCCGCGCGCTCCGCAGCCGCACTGCCGGCCCTGCCAGTCGATGACCACATGTCCCAGCTCGCCACCCTGCTGGGCGGCGCCGTGGAACAACTTGCCACCGCTGACGATGCCGCCGCCGAATCCGGTCGAGACGGTCAGGTAGACCAGGTTCTCGACCGCCCAGCCGCCCCAGCGGTACTCGCCGAGGGCGGCGGCGGTCGCGTCATTCTCTACGTACGTCGGCAGGCCGAAGCGCTCGGCGACCAACGGCCCGAGTGGTACCGAGTCCCAACCCGGTAGGCCGGGCGGGCCGAGGATGACGCCGGTCCGGGGATCGAGCGGACCACCACAACCGACGCCGACGGCGGCGAACGGTGAGTCGGTGCCGGCCGGTTCGTTGCCTGCGGCCCCGAAGGGCAGCCCGGCCTCGGCTGCCGCCTGTTCGCCGAGGTCGAGCAGACGCTTGACGACCGCGGTCGGGCCTTCGCCCACCGCGGTCTCGGTCCGGCAGAACGACAGCACGGTGCCGTCCCGGGCGACGACACCGGCGGCGAGTTTGGTGCCGCCGACGTCGAGGGCGAGGACGGGCTGCTGCTGGGTCACACTCAGCCCTTCTGTGCGGTCGTGGCCACACCGTCGAGGATGTAGCGCTGCCCGAAGGCGAACAGGACGATCATCGGAAGCACGGCGATGACACTTGCGGCCACCGCGATCTCCCACTCGTAGTGGCCCGAGAGGGCGAACGCGTCGATGATCTGTTTCAGGCCGCGTGGCATCGTGAAGTACTCCGGGGTCTGCAGATAGATCAGGGGTTTCAGGAGGTCGGACCAGCTCGCCTTGAACTCGAAGACGAACACGATCACCAGGGCCGGCGTGCAGAGCGGGAACGCGATCCGCCGGAACAGGTTGAAGTAACCACAGCCGTCGACCCGGGCCGCCTCGAACAGCTCGCGCGGGATGCCCAGGAAGAACTGCCGGAGCAGGAAGATGTAGAACGCGGAGCCGAACAGGTTCTGCGCCCAGAGCGGGATCTGGGTGTCGATCATGCCGAGCTTGTTCCAGATCAGGTAGACCGGGATCATCGTGACCGCGCCCGGCAGCATCATCGTCGACAGCAGGATGCCGAACAGGATGTTCCGGCCGCGGAACCGGAAGTACGCGAAGCCGAACGCGACCAGCGCACTGGACAGCGTGACGGTCGCGGCGGCCATGAACCCGACGGTCAGTGAGTTGGTCAGCCAGCGCATCACCGGCGCGGCGTCCCACACCTTCACATAGTTCGACGGCTGGAAGATCTCCGGGATCAACCGGTTGTCGAACACCTGCGACCGCGGCTTCAGCGACGCGGACACCAGCCACACCAGTGGATAGACGAACGCGAACGTCGCCAGCGTCAGAAACACGTAGAACGGCAGCCGTCGCCACGAGATCGTCATCAGCGGTCCCCGTGGTAGTACACGTAACGGTTGCCGATCCGGACCTGGACGAACGTGATCAGCATGATGATCACGAACAACAGCCAGGCCATCGCCGAGGCGAAGCCCATCTTGAAGAACTGGAAGGCGTTCTGGAACAGGTAGACCATGTACACCAGCGATTCGTCGGAGGCGGTCGCCTTCTGCTGCGGCCCGTAGAACATCGTGTACGCCTGGTCGAACATCTGCATGGCCGCGATGGTGTGCGTGATCACCGTGAAGAACAACGCGCCGGAGATCATCGGCACGGTGATCCGGAAGAACCGGGTCACCGGCCCGGCGCCGTCCAGCTCGGCGGCCTCGTACAACTGCTTCGGCACGGCATTCAGTGCCGCCAGGTAGATGATGACGGTACCGCCGACGGTCCACAGGCTGACGATCGCGAGCGACGGCTTCAGCCAGTTCGGATCGGCGGTCCAGTTCGGCCCGTGGATGCCGAACCAGCCGAGGACCTTGTTGATCAGGCCCTGCTGACCGTTCAGCAGCAGCAGGAACATCGCCCCGGCCGCGACCGCAGGCGTCATCTCCGGCAGGTAGAAGGCGGTCCGGAAGAAGCCACCGGCCTTGCCCACGCGCTGCAGCATCATCGCCAGCCCCAGCGCGAAGATGGTGCCGAGCGGCACGAACATCGCGGCGTACACGAAGGTGTTGCTGAGCGACTTCAGGACCCGCGGGTCGTCGAACAGCTCCCGGTAGTTGTCCAGCCCGACGGTGTGCGGCGCCTGGATCATCTGGTAGTCCGTGAACGACAGCACCAGGCTCGCGATCATCGGTCCTGCGGTGAAGATCAAGAACCCGATCACCCACGGC
>DASSDE010000989.1:0-2465 GCA_035697365.1 Kribbella sp.
CCGAACGCCGCGTCCAGATCGACCAGGTGGATCCAGTCCGCCCCGGCCTCCTGCCACGCCATCGCCGCCGCCAGCGGATCGCCGTACGACGTCTCGCTGCCGGCCTCGCCCTGCACCAGCCGAACCGCCTGCCCGTCCGCCACATCGACGGCAGGCAGCAGCACCAAATGCTCAGACATGGGCCACACCCTAGAGGGCTTTGCTGAGAGATCCGTAACCTGGATGGCTCCTGAGTCGTTTGAAATCGATCTGTCTCAGCAATACCAGTAGGGTCAATGGTATTACCCTTAGGCTAGGCCCGTGGTGACCCTCGAAGAGCTCGCGAACGACCCCCATCCGGCACTCGCGGAGATCCGCCCGATCGGCTGGATCGAGGCCCTGAACTCCTGGGTCGTCACCGGCCGCGCCCTGGCCGTCCAGGTGCTGCGCGACCCGGAGACGTTCACCGTCGACGACCCGCGGTTCTCCACCGCGCAGGTCGTCGGCCCGTCGATGCTCTCCTTGGACGGCAACCCGCACAAGGCACACCGCGACCCCTTCGAGTCCCCCTTCGGCCTGGCCGAGACCCGCCGCCGCTTCACCGAGCCGGTCCGGCAAACGGTGGCCGGACTGATGACCGCGGTGCACGACGCGGCCAAAGCCGCGGAGCCGCGTACGACGGACCTACGCACCGGGTTGGCGGGTCCGTTGTCGGTTGCCGTGGTGGCGTACTCGCTCGGGCTTCCGCAGGCGTCTGCGCCCACGGTGCTGGGTTGGTACTCAGCGATCTCGGACTCCGTGTCCGGCGTCTCCGCTGGCCGACCGGTGACGGACGCCGGCTCCGCGGCCTTCGCCGAGCTGCACAAACACGTCGCCTCGGGGATCGACGGGCAGGACTCCCTGCTCGCCACCGCCGCCCACAGCGGACTCGGTGTGGATGAAGTGGTCGCGAACGCCGCCGTACTGATGTTCGGCGGCATCGAGACCACCGAGGGCATGATCACCAACGCGCTCTGGCACCTGCTGACGCACCGCGACCAGCTGGACCTGGTCCTCGCCGACCCGTCCTTGCTCGCGAATGCGATGGAGGAATCGCTCCGACTCGAACCGGCCGCCGCGGTCGTCGATCGCTACGCCACTCGCGACGTCGAGCTCGCCGGCCGGCAGCTCCGCCGCGGCGACATGGTGACGGTCTCGCTCGCCGGCGCGGGCCGCGATCCCGAGGTGTTCGAGTCCCCGGACGACTTCGACGTACGTCGCGCGAACGCCCGCCGCCACCTGGCGTTCGCGAGCGGCCCGCACATCTGCCTCGGCATGCACCTCACCCGGCTCGAAACGCTGACCGCGCTCGAGGCCGCGCTCGCACTCCCCGGCCTGCGCCTCGCGCCCGACTCGCCGCCGCCGTACGGCCTGGTCTTCCGCAAGCCGACCGCGCTCGACGTCACCTGGGACGCGTAAGCACCAGCGTCGACGCGGAGTACACCGGCATCGCTCGATCCGGATCCCGCTCGGCGTCCGCGGCGAACCGCGCGAACCCGGCCTCCATCTCGTCGGCCGGAAGGTGCTCGAACGTCGACAACGCCCGCACACTGAGCCGCTCGTACCGTTGCCGCAGGGTCCGCGGCTCCTCGGCCGTGAGCTGCACGACGTCGGCACCCGGCTCCAGACCCGCCTCCACCGCCAGCGCCTTCGTCTCCGCCACCGGCAGGTACATGGCGGCGTCGACCGCGCGCGCCGACGGGAAGTACTCGTACCAGAACAGGTCCGGCATCAGGTCCGAGAACTGGGTCCGCAGCAACCCCACGCCCCCGGGCCGCAGCACCCGGCGCACCTCGCGAAGCCCTTGCACCGGATCCGTCCAGTGGTGGAACGTCAGGAACATCAGCACCACGTCGACCGATGCCTCAGGCAACGGAATCCGCTCGGCACTGCCCTTCAGGTAGGTGACGCCCGGGTGCGGCACCTGCTCGGCCGCGGCGCGCATCCGGTCCGCCGGCTCGACGCCGTACACCTTTCCCCGGAACTCGGCAGCCAGTCCGGGCGTGAGCCGCCCGGTGCCGCAGCCGAGATCGAGTACGTCGAGCGGGCGCCGCTCCGGGACGTACGCCGCGAACGCCCCGGTCCACCGCGCTACTTCCGCGGACGAGATTCCCCGGCCCTCGACGTACACACTGCCCATCCGACCGTCGTAGTCGACCATGACACCAACCTAGCGACATCCGGCGGGCGAGTCAGGCGAAGAACACGTCGTACGCCAGGCGCAGGATCAGCGCGGAGACCACGACCAGGAAGATCGCCCGGACGAACCGGCTGCCGCGGGCGACCGCCGTCCGGGCGCCGAGCAGACCACCGAGCATGTTGGCCGCACCCATGATCAGACCGAGACCCCACAGCGGTGCGCCGCTGAGCGCGAACACCGCGATCGCGGCCAGGTTGGTGGCCACGTTGGCGATCTTGGCCTTCGCGCTCGCCTGCAGGAAGTTGTA
>DASSDE010000990.1:0-3068 GCA_035697365.1 Kribbella sp.
CACCGCACGGGCTGTCGTCGGTCGCCGCCTCCTGAGCGTCAGTCCCGCCGGTCGGCCACTGTCCGGGTCACGAGGACGGCGACGACCAGAACGGCGAGGCAGACGACGGCCAGCAGCGTCGTCGGTACGGCGTTGGCGGCCGCGGACTTCTCATCGGACAGCACCTTCATCAGCGCGCTGACCGGCGAGATCCGGCGCACCATCATCAACAGGATCAGGGCCGCCGCGGTCAGCATCGCGATCCCGATCCGCCGGATCAGCAGCCGCGAACAGAGCACGCCGATCGCGATCCCGATCATCGCCGACGCCAACTGTGCGACCGCGCCGACGAGCAGGTCGCCGGCCGTCACCGGATGGTCGCCGGTGACGAGCGGGCAGATCAGCCCGAACGCGAGCAGCGGCAGGCACCAAGTACCGACGACCGCGATCGTGATCGCGAGCACCCGCAGCGAGCTGCCGACCGTGACGAGGGTGATCTGGCGCTGCGTCGGGTCCTCGTGGTTGACGATCGCGACCGTGAGCCAGGTCGAGCAGATCAGCATCACCAGCACACTGAATGCGTACGAGGACTGCAGCGGACCGTTGTCGGAGGCCGTCCCGACCGCGAGCGCGCCGAAGAAGATCAGCATCGGCGGGAGGTAGCGCTGGGACAGCAGGACGCTGTTCATCAGGTACCGGTACAGGGCACTCATCGCACCCTCCGTACGGTTGTGACCGACCAGCCGTGGTTGAGGGCGGTCAGCAAGGCCGCATCGTGGCGTCCTGTCGGCAGCGTCAGCGTCACGTGCCCGTCCTGCCGCCGTACGTCCAGAACGTCAGGGTGCCGCGACCAGTCGATGTCGGCGCCCGGCACCAATGAGAGCTCCGTGAGGCTGTGCTGTTCGTCCGTCGCGGTGAGTCGTCCGTCGGTGATCTCGCAGACCCGAGTCGCTGTCGTACGTACGGTCTCGGCGGAGTGCTCCGTGAACGCGACGGCGGCGCCTTGCCCGGCGGCTTCGGTGAGGAGCTCGCGCAGGGTGCTGTGGGCGTTGGCGTCGAGGCCCGCCCAGGGTTCGTCCAGGACGAGCAGCTCGGGCGGCTCGAGCAGCGCCTGGGCAAGGGCAACCTTCTGCGCGTTGCCCTTGGACAGCTTGCGCATCGCGGTGTCCGCACCGCCGGCCAGCGCGAGGCGGTCGAGCAGGTCGTGCGCGCGCTCGCGGGCCGTGTTCGTGGCGAGCCCGCGGATCCGGCCCAGGTGCGTCAGGTACGCCGACGCGGACAGTCGATCGTGCGACGCGAAGACGTCCGGCACATAGCCGACGACGCGGGCGTTGCGCTGCACGGAGCCGGCCGACGGGCGGGACAGACCGACCAGCAAGCGCAGTACGGTCGACTTGCCGGAGCCGTTCGCGCCGATCAACGCGACCAGTTCACCCGCGTTCAGGTGCAGGTCGACGCCTGCCAGGATCTCCCGCCGCCCGTACCGCTTCGAGACGTTCCGCAGCCCCACCACTTCCATGCGGCGAGCCTATCCGGCGCAGCGGTCGAGTGCGGGTGATCTAGGCGAGCAGCTAACGGACCTGGAGCTCCGTAGAGAGCGGTAGGTCCGAAACCGACGAGCCGGCTCGGATCGTGAACGCGCCGGGCTCGGTGGCCCAGCTCGCGCCGTGTTCGGACGCGGCCCAGTGTTCGAAGGCGTGCTGGTGCAGGTGGACCGTGATCTCGCGTGCCTGACCGGCGTCGAGGCGTACGACCGCGAAGCCGGCCAGCCAGCGCACCGGGCGATCCACCGTGCTGTCCGGGCGTTCGACGTACACCTGAACCACGTGCTTGCCGGCGCGATCGCCGGTGTTGCGGACGGTCAGCGCGACCGACGACGGGTCGTTCGCGCGCAGGTCCGACAGCTCCCAGGTGGTGTAGCCGAGGCCGTGGCCGAACGCGTACGCCGGATCGGTCCCCGCCTTGAGCCAGGCCCGGTACCCGATGTGGATGCCCTCGTCGTACCGCACGACACCGTCCTCGGGCGTGACGTCGATGACCGGCACGTCGGCCTGCTCGCGCGGCCACGTCGTCGGCAGGCGGCCGCCTGGCTCGGTGCGGCCGAGCAACACGTCCGCGAGCGCGTCGCCGTACTCCTGACCGCCGAAGTACGTCGTGAGCACCGCCGCGACGTCGTCTCGCCAGGGGAGGAGCACGGGCGAACCGGCGTTGACGGCCACGACCGTCCGTGGGTTGGCGGCCGCTACTGCCCGGACCAGCTCGTCCTGGCGGCCGGGGAGGGCCAGCGTGGTCCGGTCGTAGCCTTCGGACTCGACCTTCGCATTGGTGCCGACGACAACGAGTACCACGTCGGCATCCCGGGCGGCGGCGACGGCCTCGTCGATCAGGGCCTGCGGGTCGTCGTCGCTCGGCTCGATGCCGACCGTGATGCTCAGTGCGTTGTTCAGGCCGCCGTCCGCCTTGGGCAGGTCGAGCTCGATGCGGACGTCGATCGGCCGGCCGGCGACGACGTCGAGCGGGGTGGAGATGGAGGGCGGCGACAGCAGGGCAGCGCCCAGGTCGTTGCCGACCGGTACGGCGGTGTCCTCGCGGAGCAGGTTGCCGTCGGCAAAGATCCGTCCATGTCCGGCCGACGCGAAGCCGAGGCGGACCGCGCCGGATTCTGCCGGCGTCCAGGTGGTACGGAACTCGACGAGCGAAGACTCGCCGATCGGTGCATTGCCGCCGAGATACACGAGCGCGCTGGAGAACCGGTCCTCGGCGAACAACTCCGACCCCGTGGCGTCCAGGAACCGTACGCGGGCGCCGCGCTCACCGGTCTGCGGGTTCGTCATCGTGTCGAGGGGGAGCTCGCCGACGCCCTCTTGCACCACGGCGCCGATCGAGTATGTGATCTCGGCGTCCGCGAGCGCCCGGCGCAGCCCGTCGAGCGGTGACACGACCTGCTCCGGGATGACGGTCGCACTACCACCGCCCTGCGTCCGGGCATCACGCGCGTTGTGCCCGACAACCGCCACCTTCGTCAGCTCCGCGGAACGCCACGGCAACACCTGTCGAGCGTTGGAGAGGAGCACGGTGCCTTCGGTCGC
>DASSDE010000991.1:0-3348 GCA_035697365.1 Kribbella sp.
TGGCCGATGAGCTGGCGTTGTCCGAGAGTCAGCTGCGACGCCGGTGTTTGACCGCAACGGGCGTGGCGCCGAAGGCGTTGCAGCGGACGTTGCGGTTCCAGGGGTACCTCGCGTTGGCGCAGGCCGGGTACGGGAACGGACTCGCGGACCTCGCGGCCGAGACCGGGTACGCCGATCACGCGCATCTCACCCGGGAATGTGTGCGGCTGACCGGCGTGACACCGCGCGAACTGCTCGGCGACAAGGCAGATCAGTGCGATTGCGGCCACGACCACACCGCCTCCTGGGCACCGTTCCTCACCGGGTGGTACGACCGTTTCGTTCAAGCGCGGACGGGCGGGCGGGTTCTAGCGTCGGTCCATGGAGCTGATCGGGCCTGACGATGCGCTGTACGACATGCTGCGACGGCCGGCGCAGCCGCAGTACCGCGGCATCCGTCCCCAGGTCATCGCGCGGTGCTCGTCGACCGGCGATGTGATCGAGGCCCTGGCCTACGCACGGTCCGCCGGCCTTCCGGTCGTCCCGCGCGGCGGCGGGCACTGCTTCGCCGGGCGCTCGTCGACGACCGGAGTCCAGCTCGACCTCTCGGGGCTGTCGGGGATCTCAGTGGATTCCGGCCTCGCGACGATCGGGGCCGGGGCGCGACTCGCGACGGTCTATCAAGGGCTGTACGAGCACGGGTTGACGATTCCAGCGGGGTGCGGGCCGACCGTGGGGATCGCCGGGCTGACGCTGGGCGGCGGGCTCGGGTTGCTCGGGCGGAAGTACGGGCTGACCTGCGATCGCCTCGTCGCGGCGACGGTCGTGCTCGCGGACGGCACGGTCGTGGCGTGTGATACCTCGCGGGACGCGGACCTCTTCTGGGCGCTGCGCGGCGCCGGTGGCGGGCAGTTCGGCGTGGTCACGTCGTTGGTGTTCGCCGCCGTACGGTCGCCGGCCGCGACCCGCTTCCGCATCACCTGGCCTCGCGACCGCGCCGCCGAGGTGATCGACGCCTGGCAGTCCTGGGCGCCGGACGCCCCGGACGACCTCACTGCGTGCCTGACGGTGACCGGCGACCGTACGGAGGTCTTCGGCGCGACCCTCGCACCGTTCGATCCCGGCCCGTTCGCGGACGACGCCGTCGATGCGCGGACCGACCTCAGCTGGCCCGAGCTCAAGCGCAGCCTGTCCGAAGGCGACGCAGAGGATCGCGTCGTGCACAGCAAGTCCGGGTTCTTCCGTGCACCACTCCCCCGGTCCGTCGTCACCGACCTTCTCGGCACCGGCTGCGACCTCAACTTCACCCCGATGGGCGGCGCCTACAACCGCGTCCCCGCCGAAGCCACCGCCTTCGCGCACCGCGGCGAGCGTTTCCTCCTCGAGCATGCCGGCCCGGACCGGTCCGCTGTCCGCCGATCGTGGGCGATCGCTCAGCCGTACGGGTCCGGTCGGGTCTACCCGAACTTCCCGGACCCGGAGCTTGCCGACTGGCCGGCTGCCTACCACGGTCCGAACTATGCGCGGCTGGTCGACATCAAGCACACCTACGACCCCGGCGGTGTGTTCCACTTCCCCCAAGCACTCGGAGGTGCCCGATGATCCGCTTGTACATGAGCATGTCGCTCGACGGTTTCGTGGTCGGTCCCGACGACAGTGTGGACGAGCCGATGGGCCGCGGCGGGTTCCGTCTGTTCAACTGGCTCGACGACCGGCACTCGGACGGGCCGAGTGGACAGGTGTACCAGGAGTCGCTCGCGACCGGCGCGCTGATCGCGGGACGACGGACGTACGAGCACGCGGGACGCTGGAACGGTGACCACCACGACGGCGTACCGATCTTCGTCCTCACCCACCGTCCCGACGACACACCACCCGGGACCGCGCGCTACGTGACCGACGTCGTGGACTGCGCCGCGTCGGCGAAGGAGGCGGCCGGGGACCGCGACGTGATGGTCCACGGCGCCGGCGCCGCACAGGCCCTGCTCCGCGCCGGCCTCCTCGACGAGCTCGAACTGCACGTCGTCAACGTGCTCCTCGGCCAGGGCCGTCGCCTCTTCGACAACCTCCCCGCGGAGTACGTCGAAGTCGAGAACGTTCGTCAGCTTGCCGCCCGCGACGTCACCCATCTGCGCTACCGGGTCGTCAAGTGATCTCCGAGAAGGAACTGTTGCTGAGGGAGCTGGACGAGATCCAGCAGTCGCTGCTCTGGAAGGTCGAGGGACTCGGCGACCACGAGCTGCGCCGCCCGATGACGCCGACGGGCACGAACCTGATCGGCATCGTGAAGCATCTGACCGGGATCACGTACGGATACCTGGTGGAAGCGTTCGGGCAGGAGCGGGCGGAGGACGAGCTCACCTCGGAGCTCGACGACGAGGAACTGCTCTTCGGGCTCGACCTGTGGGCGACCCCGGAGGAGTCGGTCGCGGGGCTGGTCGACGCGTACCGGCGCGCGTGCGCCGCGGGTGCGCGGACGATCGAGGAACTCGACCTCGACACGACCGGTACGCACCACACCGGGAGCACGGTGACGCTCCGGGAGATGGTGCACACCGTCCTGCTCGACACCACCCGGCACACCGGCCACGCCGACGTCGTCCGGGAACTGACCGACGGCCGCGTCGGCGGCCGTCCCGACGACCCGATGTCACCGGACGACCCGGAGTACCTGCGGATGTACCGCGCCCGAATCACCGGCGAGATCGACCGCACCACCTGGATGGCCTACGTCAAAAGCCTCCCGGATTACGACCCGGCAGTCTGGGCAGAGTTCAGGACACGGAACTCCTGACCTCAGAGCCAGGGCGGCAACTCCGGCGCGGGCTGGCCGTCGGGGGTGCGGACATTGATGTAAGGGCGGCCGGACAGGTAGGCCGCGAGTTGTGGGAGGGGGCCGTCGACGTTCGGTACGTTGCCGCGTTGGGTGCGGATCTTGGCGCACAGGGCGGTCAGGAAGTCAGGCGGGAGGTCGGCGAAGGTCGGGCCGGTGCCGAGGTCGACGGCGTGGATCAGCACCTCGCAGGACCGCATCCACGGGACCTCGGTCGCCGGGATCGGCACCCCGCGGGAGGTCCGCACCTGGGTCTGCCACTGCGCGTCCGTCAGCGTCGCCATCGCCGCGGTGAGCCCCGCCGACGCCTCCTCGAACCACGACCGCAGCTCGTCCGCAGGTTGCGACTTCGCCGCCTCGATGTCCGCGTTCCGCGCCTCGGCGGACGGATACATCGGGCGTTCTTCGCCGGTCCTTGCCCACGACACCAGGTTGCCCAGTGCCTCGGCGTTCAGTGCCAGATGCGCGGCCACGTGCCTGCGCGACCACCCCGGCAGCAGCGAGGGCGCGTCCAGTTCGGCCAATCCGCCGCGGCA
>DASSDE010000992.1:0-5073 GCA_035697365.1 Kribbella sp.
CAGCCCCTGCCAGATCGTCGGTACGCCGGCGGACAGGGTCACCTCCTGCTCCTGGAGCAGCTTGAGGATGCCCTGCGGACTCATGTCCGGCCCCGGGAACACCAGCGAGGCGCCGGCCATCGGCGCTGCGTGCGCCAGACCCCACGCGTTCGCATGGAACATCGGCACGACCGGCATGACCGTGTCGGTCTCGGCCAGCCCGATCCCGGCGTTGGTGAGGACACCGACCGAGTGCAGCCAGGTGGACCGATGCGAGTAGACAACGCCCTTCGGGTTGCCCGTCGTGCCGCTCGTGTAACACATCGCCGCGGCCTGGTTCTCGTCGTCGACGTGGAACTCGACCGGTGACGCCGCAGCCAGCAGCTCCTCGTAGTCGTGGAACCGCGGGTCGTCCGGGATCTCCGCACCCGGAGCACCGGCCGGCAGATCGTCCATCACGACGACGTGCCGAAGCTGCGGGAGCCGCTCGAGCAGCGGCAGGAACAGCCCGAGCAGTGAGCGGTCGACGAACACGACCTCGTCCTCGGCATGGTTCGCGATGTAGACGATCTGGTCCGGGAAGAGCCTGATGTTGAGCGTGTGCAGCACCCGGCCGGTGCAGGGCGCGGCGAAGTACAGCTCGAGGTGGCGGCCCGAGTTCCACGCGAAGGTGGCCACGCGGCCGTCCGGGCTGACGCCGAGCGTGTCGAGCACACCGCCCAGGCGTCTGGAGCGGTCTGCCCACTCCGCGTACGTCAAGGTGGTCGGCGCCGGACCACCGGTGTGGACGGTCTTGTCCGGGTAGAACTGCTCGGCCCGGCGGAAGATCGTGTCCAGCGACAGCGGGTAACTCTGCATCAGACCCTTCATGCAGACACTGTGCCAGCCGCGGTGTCACCTTGACCATGACCTCGACCGGACTTTCTCCGGAACTCTTCCGGAACCGGAGCCGCAGGCAACAACATTCCGATCGATCGGCGGCGACACCCACGACCGATAGATGACACGACATGTGTGTCGTGTAATATGTCTGCCATGAAGGTCGTCGAGGAGTTTCGCTATCTCGTGCTGGCGATCCAGCGCGAGGGCAACCGGCTGCTCGCGGCCGAGCTGCGCCCGCTGGGCATCACGCCTTCCCAGGCAGAGGTTCTGCGCGTCCTGCGCGACCACGGCCCGATGACGCTGAACGCTCTCGGTGGGTTGCTCGTCTGCGAGACCGGCAACAGCCCGAGCCGGCTGGTCGACCGTCTGGTCGCCCAGGGGCTGGTGAAGCGCGGAATCGACACGGTCGACCGGCGCTACCTGACCCTCGGCCTGACCGCTCAGGGCCGCGCGCTGCACCGCCGCATCGTCACCGCGGAGAACCGGTTGCACCGCACCCTGCACGACCGTCTCGCCGGCCAGGCGCTCGACGAGACCATCACCACCCTCCGTTCGCTCGCCGACGCTTTTCCGACCGGGGCCGCGCTGGCCCGGCGCCGGGGGCCCGCACTCGCCCACCAGGAGAACTAGTCATGGAACACGCCAACGAGACCATCCACGCCCCGCAGTCGGCGATCCGGCAGGTGCTGCTCGACGCCCTCGGCCTCCCCGAGTGGAACGAGGCGTTCATCGCCATCGACGGTCCCCGTGAGACCAACCCAGGCACGCGGTACGCGCTCCGCGTGCGGCCAGGTTTCTCCGGCGAGCTGCAGTACACGGTGGTCGAGCAGGACCGGGTGGAGATCGTGTGGCAGGTCCCGGGCTTCCGTGAGGTGGGCACGGGGACGTTCGACGCCGACGGCCGCGTCACGCACACGTTCGAGCAGTCCGGCCCACTCGCAACGGTCCTCCGCCCTGCCTACCGGAACATCGCGACCATCCGCCTGGCCCGCCTCGCCAACCGGGTCCGCCAGCTCCAGCTGGCCCACACCGCCTAGGCGGCTACGATCCCTGCATGCTGACGGAGATCCGCGACACCAAGCTGTACGTCGACGAGCGTGGTGCCGCGGATGCTCCGCCGCTGCTCTTCATCCACGGCGGCCCTGGTGCCGGTTCCTACGACTTCATGGCGTTCCAGGGCGACCGGCTCGCCGAACGTTTCCGGGTGATCGGCGTGGACCACCGCGGCGTCCAGCAGTCCGCCCCACTCACCGGGCCGGTCAGCGAGCAGGACCTGATCGCCGACTACGAGGCCCTGCGCAAGCACCTCGGCATCGAGCAGTGGGCGATCCTCGGCCACTCGTACGGCGGCCGGATAGCTCTTCGGTACGCGGCGACGCACCCTGCTGCAATCAGCAAGGTCATCTTCGAGAACCCAGCCTGGGACATGGTCCTCGCTACGGACACCCTGGTCGCCGCTGCACTCCCCCTGCTGCCAGGAGTCGAGCTCCCGCAGCACACCGGTCCGATGACGAAGCAGCTGTGGGACGCACGAGTCGCGGTGCTCGGACAGCTGGGCGAGCGTCGCATGGAGATCTACCTAGGCCCGGACAACCGGGACCTGCAGCTCCCGGGCGACACCGAGATCGCTGCGGAGTACCACAAGCGGTCCGGTCACTTCGCCGACCAGATCACCCAGTCAGCCAGCTTTGCCGAGCCCGTCCTGCAGCACCTCGCTGAGCTCGCGATGCCGGCCCTGTTGATCAAGGGCGAGTACGACCCGGTCACCAGTACCGAGGAGATCGAGCTGTTCCGTTCCGACGTACCGGATGGCACCTATTACTACGCCGCCGGCGTCGGACACTTCATGCACGCAGAGCAGGCAGACGTGTTCACCCGGCTGGTGTCGGACTTCCTCAGCTGAAGGCGAGCGGTACGGCGCGCTTGTGCGCCGTCCGGCGATGGGTCGCGATGATCGTGCCCGCGGCCTTCTCGTCGATCTCGAGCCCTTCGAGGAAGTCGTCGATCTGGTCGTACGTCACGCCGAGCACGGCCTCGTCGGGAACGCCCGGGTTGTTCGTCTCCAGGTCCGCCGTCGGCACCTTGCCGGTGATCTCCGGCGCGGCGCCGAGGCGCTCACCCACTGCGCGGACACGGCGCTTGTTCAGCCCGGACAACGGCGTCAGGTCGCAGGCGCCGTCGCCGTACTTGGTGAAGAAGCCCATCACCGCCTCCGCCGCGTGGTCCGTCCCGATCACCAGCAGACCGCGGGCGCCGGCCACCAGGTACTGCGCGACCATCCGCTGACGGGCCTTCACGTTGCCGGCGTGGAAGTCCTCGCGGTCGCCCAGCCCGGCGTGCCGGACCTCGTCGATCATCGCGTCCGTGGACGGCTTCACGTTGACGTCCAGCGTCTCATCGGGCTTGATGAACGCCAGCGCGCGCTGCGCATCGTCCTCGTCGGCCTGGACGCCGTACGGCAGCCGCATCGCGACGAACGTCGCCTGACCGCCCTCGGACCGGATCCGCTCGACCGCGAGCTGACCCAGACGCCCGCCGACCGAGGAGTCGACCCCGCCGCTGATCGCGAGCACATAGCCGGCCGCGCCGGTCTGCCGGAGCCGGTCAGCGAGAAACTCGACCCGGTTCTCGATCTCACGGTCCACGTCGAACATCGCGGGGACGCCGAGCTCGGCGATGATCAGTTCCTGCAGGTAACGGCTCTCGGGGTTCAATCCGGCTCCTCCTGGACATAAGGATTCCCCGCGCACCCGGAAGAGCTCACTTACCCTTGCTGCCTTCCGGCCCTGGGGGGTTTGGGCGAGATACCGCCACGCGGGGAACCAGCCACGAGTGTACGGGATCGCATCACCACGTCCGAAATCCCCCACCGGTCGGGTTGGTGATCCTGCTCTGAGCGAACACGGATGCGGGACCGGCTGCTCCGGGTCCAAGCTTGTTGGGTGACGGATCATCAATTTGGGCGGTTCGGGATCACGACAGGGTTGGACGGCAGCGCGGAGTCGCTTGCCGCGGCGCAGGCGGTGGAGGCGCTGGGGTGGCCGGTGATCTGGCTGTCCGGCGGGCCGCTTCCTGGGCTGCAGACCATCAGTGACCTGGTGGGCGCGACGGACACGATCAAGTTCGTCAGCGGGATCCTGGCCGTGGTCAAGTACAGCGCCGCCGACGTGAGTACGACGTACGCCGAGCTGGAGGCGACCGCGCCGGGACGGTTCACCGCCGGTCTGGGTGGAGCGCACGGGCCGAAACCGCTCGCCACGCTCGCCGCGTACCTGGACGAGCTGGATGTTCCTGTAGAGCGGCGGCTGCTCGCAGCACTCGGCCCGCGGATGCTCAAGCTGGCAGGTGAACGTACTGCGGGCGCGTACCCGTTCCTGACCACAGCGGCGTACTCGGCCGACGCACGGAAGGTCCTGGGCCCGGACAAGCTCCTGGCTGTCAGCCACCTCGCCGTGGTGGAGACAGATGCAGACCGGGCCCGTGCGATCGCCAGGGACACCATCAGCTTCTTCACGACGATCCCTGGGTACGCGGCGTCGCTGCAGCGGCAGGGGTTCAGCCAGCGCGACCTGTCCGAACTGCCGGACCACATGGTCGACTCACTCGCCGCGTGGGGCAGCCCGGCCGATATCAGGTCGAAGTTGACCGAGCACCTGGACGCCGGCGCGGACCACGTCGCCGTCAACGTCATCACCGGGGTGACCGGACCGCAGCCTATAGAGCAGTGGCGTGCGCTAACGCCGGCCCTGGTCGGGTAGCTGCTTCTCGTAGAGGCGGGCGGTCGACTCGAGCTTGTCGTACCGGTACGGGCGTACCTCACCGGTCGCTTCGAAGCCCTGCCGCTGCCAGAACGCGGTTGCGACCTCTGCATTCGTATCCACCACAGCCAGGCGCATAGTGCGAACCTCGGGCCAGGTGCTCTCGACGTACCGCTGGACGAGGTCGTACGTCACCCGGCCGCAGCCGCTGCCCTGGTAGCTCGCGTGTACCTCAAGAAGACCGATGAACGCGGTCGCCTCGTTCGGGAACCCTCTGAGCACGTCGACGACCGCCACGAGTTGCTCCCCCGCGAACGCCCCCAGCACGACCTTCGCATCCTCGGCCAACCCCTCCGGCCGCATCATCAGCAGACTCTGCGCATCCGACGCCCCCGGCGGATAGCCGGTGATCCGCTCCGTGTACCCCGGATCCGACTCGATCAGCTCCTGCACC
>DASSDE010000993.1:0-3408 GCA_035697365.1 Kribbella sp.
GTTGCCCACGGCTACGACCAGCACGAGGAGAGCATCGTCACCGGCGACCCGTGCTGGACCTTCAACGTAACCGGCCACCCAGCCGTCAGCGTCCCCGCCGGACTCATCGACGGCCTACCGGTGGGCGCCCAGATAGTCGCCCCGTACGGCCAAGACCACCTTGCCCTAGCCGTCGCTCGCCGCCTGCAGATCGCCCTACCCCCACCACCCGTACACGCGTAGAACCCGTTAACGAGACTGTTCTGCGCGCCAGTTCTTGATCATTTGGTCCATGTCGGCGTGGATGAAGGCGAAGAAGTCGGCGGCTTCGGTGAGGCGCCGGCCGACCGGGGTGTCCTCGCCGAACAGCGAGGCGCCGGAGCGGCTGGTGGACTCCCACTCGCTGAGGGCGAGGTTGCGGCGCTCGAGGATCGCCGCGAAGACGTCGTCGCGGATCCGGTAATGGTCCTTGCGGGACCCGGGCTGCCGCTCGCGCGAGATGAACGACACCTGCAGCAACTGCCGGACCGCGCCGGACACCGCCGGCTGACTGATCTTGAGCAGGTCGGCCAACTCGGCCGCGGTCATCGTGCCGTCGGGGCTGACCAGCATCGCGCCCATCACGCGTGCCGACATCGTCGGTACGCCGCTGTTGGCCAGCACGCCCGCGAACCGCTCGACGTACTGGCTGACTGCCTCCCGGCTGGGTTCCTCCGCCATGGTTGAAGCTTACAGTAATTTGATCAATCGCAACTATCACAAACTTCTGATACTTTGAATCCATGACCTCGACCACCGACACCTCTACGCCGACGCTCACCGGCGCTCGCCGTTTCGGGGTGCTCATCGCGTTGTGTCTCGCCGTGCTCGTGCTCGGCCTGGACACCACCGTGCTCAACGTCGCGCTGCCGACCCTCGCGCAGGATCTGGACGCGTCCACGAGCCAGCTGCAGTGGACGGCGAACAGCTACAACCTCGTGCTCGCCGCTCTGCTGCTGCCTGCCGGCTTGCTCGGCGACCGCTACGGGCGGCGCCGGATCATCGCGATCGCGCTCACCCTGTTCGGGCTCGCGTCGCTGGCCTGCGCGCTCGCCGGCACGGCCGGTCAGCTGATCGCCGCCCGGGCCTTCCTCGGAATCGGTGCGGCGATGATCGTCCCGGTGGCGCTCTCGCTGATCACGGTGCTGTTCCGGACCGAGGTCGAGCGGAAGAAGGCGATCGGCTTCTTCGTCGTTGCCAACAGCATCGGTATGCCGCTCGGCCCGATCGTCGGCGGCCTGCTGCTCGACCACGCCGGCTGGCAGTGGATCTTCTTCATGAACGTCCCGATCGCGCTGATCGCGGCGGTGGCGGTCACGCTGCTCGTACCGGAGACCCGCAGCTCGCGGCGGCCGGCCATCGACTGGCTCGGCATCATCTTGTCCAGCGCGGGTCTCGCGGCCCTTGTGTACGGCGTGACGAAGGCCGGCGAGGCGTCCTGGACCGACCGTACGACGATCGCCTTCCTGGCCCTCGCCGTCGTCCTGATCGCCGGCTTCCTGATCTGGCAGCGCCGTAACAGCGAGCCGCTGATCGAGCTGCGGCTGTTCCGCGAGCGGGTCTTCACCGGTGGCGCGGTCCTGCTGACGGTGTCGGTGTTCGCGATCTTCGGACTGCTGTTCACGATGCCGCAGTACTTCCAGGGCATCAACCACTCCGACGCGCTGCACACCGGCCTGAAGCTGCTCCCGTTCATCGGCGGCATGACCGTCGGCGCGAAGCTGGCCGAGCCGGTGGAAGCGAAGCTGGGCACGCGGATCGTGGTGCTGGCCGGGTTCGTGGTGATGGCCGTCGGGTTCGGGCTCGGCGCCTTCACCGACCTCGGCACCGGGTACGGCTACACCGCGATCTGGTTCGTGGTGGTCGGATTCGGCCTCGGCTGCTCGATGCCGCAGGCAATGAACGCGGCGCTCGGGGTGCTCGACCCGGAGCGGGCCGGGACCGGATCCGGTCTGCTGCAGGCGTTCCGCCAGGTCGGCGGTACGGTCGGCGTTGCCGTGCTCGGGACCGTACTGAACTCGGTCTACCGGCACAACGTCGACACCGGCGGACTGCCCGCGCAGGTCGCCGACGCGGTCGAGAAGAGCCTCGGCGGCGGGCTCGCGGTCGCCGCCAAGACCGGTTCGCCCGAGCTACTGGCGAACGTCCGCGATGCGTTCCTGAACAGCCTCAACACCACGATGTGGGTGTCGGCCGGGATCGCCGTCGCCGGCGCCGTCCTCGCGGCGATCCTGATGCCGAAGCAGGCCGCGAAGGCCTCCCAGGACGCACTGATGGGCCTCCCGCAGGACAGCTGATCCCCAGAAAGGCGACGGCGCCCGCTCCGCAGGGGAGCGGGCGCCGTCCTGGTGCTCAGTTGAGCTCGAGGCCCGGGTACAGCGGGAACTTGTCGAGCATCTCGGCCGAGGCGGCCTTGGTCTTGTCGGCGACACCATCGGCGAGCACGTACTTCGCCTTCGACGGCGCGCCCGCCGACGTGGTCGTCGGCGTCGTCGCGGACAGTACGTCGACGATCAGCCCGGCGACCCGGTCGAACTCGTCGCCGCCGAAGCCGCGCGTCGTCAGCGCCGGCGTACCGATCCGGACGCCCGAGGTGTACCAGGCGCCGTTCGGGTCGCGCGGGACGGCGTTGCGGTTGGTGACGATGCCCGCGTCGAGCAGCGCCGACTCGGCCTGCCGCCCGGTGATGCCGTACGACGAGACGTCGAGCAGGACGAGGTGGTTCTCCGTACCGTCGGTCACGAGCTTCACGCCGCGCTTCATCAGGCCCTCGGCCAGCGTGACCGCGTTGTCCGCGACGTTCTGGGCGTACTCCTGGAAGGACGGCTGCCGCGCCTCGGCCAGGGCGACCGCCTTCGCGGCCATGGTCTGGCTCAGCGGACCGCCGAGGACCATCGGGCAGCCGCGGTCGACGGACTCCGCGTACTCCGGCTGGCAGAGCACCATGCCGCCGCGCGGGCCACGCAGCGACTTGTGCGTGGTGGTCGTGGTGACGTG
Organism: Kribbella sp.; assembly: GCA_035697365.1. Lineage (GTDB taxonomy): Bacteria > Actinomycetota > Actinomycetes > Propionibacteriales > Kribbellaceae > Kribbella. The sequence continues at coordinate 3,016 of DASSDE010000993.1, forward strand.
CGCGTGCGGGACCGGGTCGAAGTCGCCGGTGAAGACCTTGCCCGCGACCAGGCCGGCGAAGTGCGCCATGTCGACCATCAGCGTGGCGCCGACCTCGTCGGCGATCTCGCGCATCTTCGCGAAGTCGACCTTGCGCGGGTACGCCGAGTAGCCGGCGATCAGGATCAGCGGCTTGAACTCGCGGGCCTTGCGGGCGACCTCGTCGTAGTCGAGCAGCCCGGTCTCGGGGTTCGTGCCGTAGGAGTGCTGGTTGAACATCTTGCCGGAGATGTTCGGCCGGAAACCGTGCGTCAGGTGGCCGCCGGCGTCCAGCGACATGCCGAGCATCTTCTGGTCGCCGAGCGCCTTGCGGAGCTTGGTCCAGTCGTCCTCGGACAGGTCGTTGACGTGCTT
>DASSDE010000994.1:0-2267 GCA_035697365.1 Kribbella sp.
GGCTTCTCACATACTTACGCCTGGCATCTGCCCCCAACAGCTGAGGAAGATCACCCACGTGACCGAACTGGACACCCCCGCCCCCGCCGAGCAGTTCTTCTCCGAACAGACCAGGACCGCCCTCGCCGACGCGAGCCGCAAGCTCGCCGAGCGCCTCCAGGCACACACCGACGCCCTGCTCGCGATGACCGGCGACGAGGACAACGCCACCCTGTTCGACCACAACGCCGCCCTCGAGGGCGTGGTCGAGGACTGGAACGACGCCGTCTTCGAGCACACCGGCACGACACCGTTGCTGCTGGACGACTCGATCGAGGACGACGACGAGGAGGCTGAGCCGGATCAGGTGATCAGCGTCGTGTCCCGGTTCGACCTGCGCGTCGTCGACCTCGACGTACTGCTGGAAGCCGGCCGCGCCGCGCAGGAGCGGCACCCGGCCGAGCTGGACGAGTCCGGCGACCACGAGCCGGTCGACACCGCGGAGCAGGCGATCTACGAGATCAGCCGCGAGGTCGGCGAAGCCTGGTTCGAGTTGCCCGGCGTCGAGATGGTCGCCGGCGCCCGCGCGTACGTCGTACCCGAACCGCCCTTCGAACCACTCGACGCCGACGCCGATGACGTCATCACCGAACTGATAGCCCCCAACGGCACCGCCACCCACGCCGAAACCTGGGCCTAGTCGTACCGAAGAACGGGTAGTGGTCGGGCATCGCGCCCCGACTCAGGCTCAGCATCGTCCGACGAGCCGCAGATACCTGCACCACTACCCGTTCTTCGGCACAGCTCCGACAGGCGAGTGGAGCAACTGACCATCGAGGACGGTGATCGCGCGGCCCTTGAGATAGGTGCGGTTGCCGGCCGCGGTGACCTCGACGACGCCGCCGCGGGCGGATGCCTGGTAGCCGACGAGGGTGTCCCGTCCGAGGCGTTCGGACCAGTACGGGGCCAGGCTTGTATGGGCGCTTCCGGTCACCGGATCCTCCGGGATCCCGCTCCCCGGCGCGAAGAACCGCGAGACGAAGTCGTATTCCATCCCCGGCGCCGTGACGATCACGCCCCGCAGGTCGTCCCGCTCGGTGATCGCGGCGATCTCGTCGTACTGCGGGACGACCGCGCGCACCGTCGCCTCGTCAGGGACGACGACGAGCAGATCGCGGAGCGCGCCGGTGGTGTAGACGTCGATCGGCTCGACCTGCAGAGCCGATCGGAGACCTCTCGGCACCGGCGTCGGGATCGGCCGGTTGACCGGGAAGTCCAGCGTGATGCCGTCGTCGGCGATCTCCGCGACCAGTACGCCGCTCAGCGTCGCGAACGAGGTCTTGCCGGAGACCTTCCCGTCGCCGGCCAGTACGTGTGCGGTGGCGAGCGTCGCGTGGCCGCAGAGCACGACCTCCTTCGTCGGCGTGAACCAGCGCAGGTCCCACTCCGCATCGGTGCCGTCTGACGGACGGACGAATGCGGTCTCCGCGTGCTTCAGCTCCGCCGCGACGTTCCGCATCCAGCCCTCGTCCGGCCAGGCCCCGGCCTCCAGTACGCACACGCCTGCCGGATTCCCCGTGAAGGGCTGCTCGGCAAACGCGTCCACCACCCGTATCCGCATGCCCAAGAAGCTAACCAGCACCACCGGCGCTTTCCATATCCACCTCGGGTCCGAGTGGCCTTGAACCGCCCGGCGCCTCGAGCCGTATCGAGGGTGTCCTGCATTCCTACCGACAGGAAAGTGACATGTCGCTTCGCTCGAAGGGCCGTCCACTCGCGGCTGCGACCGTACTCGTCAGCGGCCTCGCGCTGGTCGCCCCGGCGACCGCCGATGCGCACGGGTCCCCGCACACGCTCGCCGTCCAACAGGTCAACCTGGTCTCCGACCAGCCCGGCAAGGCCGTTCTCCAGGACCCTGACCTGGTGAACCCGTGGGGGTTGTCGCTCGGCGCCACCACCCCGCTGTGGGTGTCGAACCAAGGCACGTCGTCCTCGACGCTGTACTCGTCCGCGCCCGGCGCGGCAACCGTGACCAAGGTGCCGACGATCCGGGTGGCGGTGCCGTTGCCGACCGGGCAGGTGGCCAACGCGGGCGCCGGCTTCGTGGTCAGCAACGCGACCGCCAGCGCACCGGCCCGGTTCATCTTCTCGACCCTGACCGGGCAGATCGCCGCCTGGAACCCGACGATCAACCCGCTGATGGGTCCGGCCGACATCAAGGCCACCACGCCCGGTGCCGTCTACACCGGTCTGGCGCTCTCCCCGACCTCCGACCGGCTGTTCGCGGC
>DASSDE010000995.1:0-3159 GCA_035697365.1 Kribbella sp.
GCCAAGCAGTAGAGCTCGTACTGTTCCATGTCACCCCCAGCCGGTCGGACGCCTCGCCGAACATCCTCGGGAAATCCGGTCCGCGGACGTAGTGAATGGCGTCATCAATTCACGGTGAGGAGTGCGTTGCAGTACTCATGCGTATGTCACGACATGAGTACTCACAGGTGGTGACGGGGCCGGCGCGGTGGGTCGATGTGTTACAGGCCGGCGGGGTTGGCGAATTCCCAGTGCCAGGGTTCCTCGCGGTTGCTGCCCTGTTCCGCCCAGGCGGGGTGCACCCAGCCGTAGGCAGGGGCGTGGGCCTTCATCCACTGGTACTGCGCGGTGTTGTAGCGGTCGATGCCACCACAGAGGTCGACGGCGACGCCCCAGCCGTGGTTCGACGTACCGGGGAGGGCAGCCAGGGACGGCTTGCGCTGATACAGGCTGACCTGGGACGCGTACGAGCGGTACGAGTCGGTGATGCACAGCGTCTTGCCGAACTGTGCGCGGTAGGCCGTCGAGAGTTTCCCGTACGCGGCTGCGGCGTCACACCGGAGCATGTGGCCGGAGGCGATCGGGCAGAGCTTGTTGGCAGGGATCATGCCGTTGCTGTAACCGCCCCAGCCGGTGCTGGCCGACCCGGTCGCGAGGAAGGGCATCGGGTTCACCGGGTCGCCGCCGAGACGGACCTCGAAGTGCAGGTGCGGCCCGGTGGAGTTGCCCTCCGTACCGACGGCTCCGATCTGCTGGCCCGCCTTCACCTGCTGACCGTCCGCCACGTCGATACGGCTCAGGTGCGCGTACAGCGTCTCCAGGCCGTTCCCGTGGTCGATCCGGACGAGGTTGCCGGCCCAGGCGGGGTGCTCGATCCGTACGACACCGGACGTGACGGCGCGGACCGGCGTACCGACCTTGGCGGGGAAGTCCTGGCCGGTGTGTGATCCGGTCGACCACATGGAGCCGGCCTGGCCGAACGGCGTGCCGATCTCGTACGTGCCGTCCGGCAGCGGCCACGTCCAGGAGTTCGAGCCGACGTTGTACGAGGTCGCGGTGTTGCCGCAGCGGAAGGCGTACGCGTCACTCGTCGCCACGGGCGCGATCTGCGGCTTGGCCGGGGCGCCGAGCGTCGGGCGCAGGGCCGCGTACAGGTTGTCGGGGACGGTGGTGACGACGACCGCGCCCTTGGCCTCGTCGGCGGCGATCATCTCGCCGTTGTCGAGCGCGATGCCGATGTGGACCAGGCCGAGGGACTTGCTGCCCATCACGAGCAGGTCTCCGGGCTGGATCTGGGCGGTCGGGACGGCCTGGTAGTCCGGATAGACCTTGCCGACCAGGTTCGGAAGGGTGGTGTACGGCTGCCACGCAACCCGGGCAGCGCCGAGGCATCCGTACTTGTCCGGGCCGGTGGCGGCGACACCGTACGGCTTGCCGACCAGGCTGAACGCCTGGTTGACCGCCCGGATCGTCTCCGCGGACATCACCTTGACGGTGCGGCCGGCACTTGTGGCGGACGCGACACCGGGGACAGCGGCACCGCGACGGGTCAGTGGCGCGAGACCGGCAGGAAGCTTGCTCGGGTTCTTGAGCAGGGCAGCGGCCGGGGGAGTGATCTTCGCGGCGGTGAGCTCGGTGAGGTACGTCTGCCAGCGGGCGAGAGCCTGCGCGTCACGGATGGTCTGGAGTTCCTTCGAGACTCCGGACGCCACGTCGAGGTCAGCCGTCTGATCTGCCGCTGCCGCCGCCGCGTCGGAAGCCTTCTGCTGGACCTGTTTGCTGAGCTCCTGCGCCTTGGCGGCGGCCTCGTTCGCAGCGGCGCGCTTGCCGGTCGCCTCGGACTTCAGCCGGTTCGACTCGGACTCGGCCTTCATCGCGGCCTTGTACTGCGCGACCTGGGTGTTGCCGAGCTGGGTGATCGCGGTCTGCCGGTCGGCGATCTCCTGGAGGTTCTCGGCGACCGGGGCGAGCGACCAGAGGATCGACTCGGTACCCATCACGGTCGGGATGCCGAGCTGGTACGCCTGCGCGGTGATCACGCCGAGGCGCCGGCGCTCCTCGTCGGCGCGGCCCCGCGACGTACTGGCCGTGGACTCCGCCTTCTTGGCGGCGGCCTCGGCTGCCTGCGCCTGCTTGAGGGCGTTCGTGTAGGCGATCGTCGCCTTCGCGAAGTCGGCCTGGACGGCGGCGGCCTCGGCCTGGAGCTGCTCGAGCGAGCGGTTCACGTCGGTGACGGAGGCGGGCGGCGGCTGGGACGTCGTGGGGGAGGGATCGTCGGCGTACGCGGGCAGCGCGACGACCGCCAGCAACGTGCCGAGCGCGGCGAATCGCAACCCCCGGCGTCTCCCCAGATCCATCCGTCCCCCATGCGCATCTGTCCTGCGGCGCCTCACGCGCGTGCCCAGCGTAGGCGGCGTACGGTCCTTACGGAACCCCGGCTAGCATTCACTGCATGGCCTCGCACTTTGACGTTGTTGTCCTCGGCGCAGGCCCGGGTGGGTACGTCGCGGCGATCCGCGCCGCCCAGCTCGGGCTCAAGACCGCCATCATCGAGAAGAAGTACTGGGGCGGTGTCTGCCTGAACGTGGGCTGTATCCCGTCCAAGGCGCTGCTGCGGAACGCCGAGCTGTCGCACATCTTCCGCAAGGAGGCGAAGACCTTCGGCATCAGCGGCGAGGTCACCTTCGACTTCCCGACCGCGGTCCAGCGCAGCCGCAAGGTCGCCGACGGCCGGGTCAAGGGCGTCCACTTCCTGATGAAGAAGAACAACATCACCGAGTTCGACGGCTGGGGCTCGTTCACCGACGCGAACACCCTCGACGTGACGCTGAACGACGGGTCGTCCGAGACCGTCACCTTCGGCTCCTGCATCGTGGCGACCGGCGCCACCACCAAGCTGCTGCCGGGCACCCAGCTGAGCGACCGCGTGGTGACGTACGAGGAGCAGATCCTCACCGAGGAGCTGCCGGGCTCGATCGTGATCGCCGGCGCCGGAGCGATCGGCGTCGAGTTCGCGTACGTCCTGGCCAACTACGGCGTCAAGGTCACGATCGTCGAGTTCCTGGACCGGATGGTCCCGTTGGAGGATCCGGAGGTCTCCAAGGAGCTGGCCAAGGCGTACAAGAAGCTCGGCGTCGACGTACTGACCTCCACCCGCGTCGACTCGATCGACGACTCCGG
>DASSDE010000996.1:0-7003 GCA_035697365.1 Kribbella sp.
CAGTGCGCGGTCAGGAGATCCAGCAAGCTCGCTCTGCCTGACCGTGCGGCTCGCGGCCCGTTCGGCGCCGATGCCGGCCGCGATCACGCACGCGATCCCGAAGGCCTGGAGCACGCCGGGGGACTGGCCCAGAAGCAGCCAGCCGATCACGAGGGCAAGCGCGGGCTCGAGACTCATCAGCGTGCCGAAGACCCCGGCGTCCAGGCGGCGCAGCGCCAAGTACTCAAGGCTGAACGGGATCACCGGTAGCAGCAGCGCCAGCCCGAAGCCGATGGCGACCAGCTGCCACGTCATCACCGGGATCGTCGCCGGACCGGCGACCGCCGTGGCCACCACGGCGGCGACCGGCAGCGAGACCCCCATGCCTTGAAGCCCGGTGACTGTGCTGCCGACGCGCTGGGTGAGGACGATGTACGCGGCCCAGCATGCAGCGGCCCCGAGCGCGAACAGGACGCCGGCACCGTTGACAGCGCCGTGCCAAGGCTGCGTCAGGAGCAGTACGCCGGCGAACGCCAGCGCCGGCCAGATCAGCCGCCCGCGACTTCGCAGTACGGCGACCGACAACGGACCGACGAACTCCAGCGCGCTCGCCGTCCCGAGTGGCAGCCGCGCCGCCGCAGCCATGAACAGCAACGTCACACCGGCCGTCGCGACCCCGAGACCGACAGCGGCCAGGAACGACCGGCGATCGAACGAGCTCGGCCGCGGCCGGAACAGCACCAGCACGATCAGCCCCGCACACGCCAGCCGCAGCCAGGCTGCGCCCTCCGGGCCGACCTGGTCGAACAACCCGACCGATGCGGCCAGTCCCAGCTGGACCATCGTCATCGACAGGACCGCGAAGGCGATTCCGGTCTCCCGTGTGCGCATGGCCTCCAGTGAAGCCCGAGATTCCGTTCGGGTCCACGTAAGAATCCTGGACATATCGTTCATGATTGCTGAATGGATGTCCGACGGCTCGAATTGCTGCTCACGCTGTCCCGGCTGGGCTCGATGCATGCCGTGTCGGAGGTCCTCGGCGTCACCACCTCGACGGTCTCGCAGCAGATCGCCGCGCTGGCCAAGGAGGTCGGCACACCACTGCTCGAGCCCGACGGACGGCGCGTCCGGCTGACCCCGGCCGGTCGCCGGCTTGCTGGTCATGCCGTGACGATCCTCGCCGCGCACGAGGCGGCTCGTGCCGACCTGGACCCGTCCGCCGAGCCCACCGGGACCGTACGGATCGCCGCCTTCCACACCGCGATCCGGGACACGCTGCTCCCCGTCGTCCAGCGGATCGCCGAGGAGCACCCGGCCGTCCGCCTGGAGATCCAGGAGCAGGAACCGCCCGACGCACTGACGATGCTCGAGCGCGACCAAGTCGACCTTGCGTTGACCTACGACTACAACCTCGCCCCCGCCGTGCTCGACCCGGCGCTGGAATCGAGACCGCTGTGGGAGTCGACCTGGGTCCTCGCGGTCCCGTCCCGTTCGCGTCGCACCCGCGGTACGGCGGTGGACGTCGTCGCGGCGTTCGCCGACAGCGACTGGATCGTGAACTCGCGCAACGACGCGGACGAGCAGGTGCTCCGCACGATCGCCGCCCTGGCAGGGTTCGAGCCGCGCGTCACGCATCGCGCGGACAGCCTGGCCCTCGTGCAGGCGATGATCACCGCCGGTCTCGGGGTCGCGTTGATGCTCGCCTCGTACCCGAAGACGACGGGCGTCTCACTCCGCGCCCTGCATGATCCCGAGCCGCGCCTGCGCGCGCACGCTGTCACGCGCCGGGCCCACACCAGCTGGGCGCCGTTGTCCGTCGTCCTGCAGCTGCTGTAGGCGCTACTCGACGAGCTTGCCCTCGGAGGAGACGTGGCGCATCAGGTGCCGGAGCTCCTCGGGGATCGGCGGGATCTGCTCCTGGCCGACCCTTCCGGGCCCCGACCAGACCAGGTTGACCTGGAGCGCGTCGTCGAGTTCCGGGTAGTCCGAGCGGTTGTGGCAACCACGGCTCTCCCGTCGTACCAGGGCGGCCTCGAGGGTTGCGCGGGCTGCCAGCGCCGACGACTTCAGATCGAACGCGTGGGCCAGGTCCTGGAAGCCGGCGATGTCCGGGTGGACCCCGACCTGGGCGATCCGTTCCTCGACGTCGTCCAGCTCCACGAGCCCGGCCTGCAAACCTGCTTCGTCGCGGACGACGCCGGCGCGGGCGGTCATGGTGTCGCGCAGTGCGCGCTGGAGAGCGCGGACATTCTCCGGACCGTCGTTCGTCAGCAGGTGGTCGATCTCCGCGCGGGCCTCGGCGACCGCGTCCGCGGAGCGCAGTTGGGCCTGCCGGCCGATCGAGTACTTCGCCGCCTCCTCGGCCACGATCCGCCCGAACACGAGCAGCTCGATCAGCGAGTTGCCGCCGAGCCGGTTCGCGCCGTGCAGCCCGCTTGCCGCCTCACCGATCGCCCACAGCCCGTCGACGCCGGTGCCGTGGTCCTCGGGGCGTACCCACACGCCGCCCATCGAGTAGTGCGCGGTCGGCGCGATCTCGATCGGCTGCTTGGTGATGTCGAGCATCTGCAGCTCGAGCAGCGTCTGGTACACCCGCGGCAGCCGTCGCATGATCGTCTCGCGGGGGAGATGCGACACGTCCAGCCAGACGCCGCCGTTCTGCGTCCCGCGGCCTTCCTTGATCTCGGTGTACTCCGCGAGCGCGACCCGGTCCCGCGTGGACAGCTCCATCCGCTCGGCGTCGTACCGGGTCATGAACCGCTCGCCCAGCGCGTTGCGCAGCTGTCCGCCCTCGCCACGCGCGGCCTCGGAGACGAGCGTGCCGGCTGCGTTCTCGGGCTCGAGAAGCCCGGACGGGTGGAACTGCACGAGCTCCGGATCGCGGAGCTTCCCGCCCGCGAGCACCGCCAGCCGGAACGCGTCACCGGTGTTCTCGTCGCGGCGCGACGACGTACGGCGCCAGATCCGGGTGTGGCCGCCGGCCGCGAGGATGACGGCGTCGGCGTGGATGACGTACCGCCGGCCGGTCGTCAGGTCGAACCCGTACGCACCGAAGACGGTGTTGTCCTTCACCAGGATCCGCGTCACGTAGACGGTGTCCAGGATCGGTACGCCGAGCTGGACGGCCCGGTTGATCAACGTCCGCTGGATCTCCAGGCCGGTGTAGTCGCCCGCGAACGCCGTCCGGCGGTACGTGTGCGCGCCGAAGAACCGCTGCGAGATCCGGCCGTCGGCCTCCCGCGCGAACGGCATGCCCCAGCGCTCCAGGTCCTCGATCCCGCGGGCCGCACCCTGCGCGACGATCTGCACGGTGACCGGGTTCGCGAGCAGGTAGCTCTCCTGCAGGGTGTCGGCGGCGTGCTGCTGCCAGCTGTCCTGCGGGTCCATCGTGGCCAGCGCCGCGTTGATGCCGCCGGCGGCCAGCGAGGTGTGCGCGTCCGAGCGCGGACGTTTGCCGAGGGCAAGGACCTCGACGCCCTGCTCGGCCAGCTCGATCGCGGCGCGCAACCCGGCGCCTCCGGTCCCGATCACCAGGACCGAGGTGGCGATCTGCTGTTCGGCGATGCTCATCTGCTCTCCTTCGCGGACGGTGACCTGCTACTCACTACGACAGCTCAGCGGCCCGATCTGTGACTGTCTGTCCGGTCACAACCCGGCCGGCTGTCCGGTCTCATCAAGTAGTCCCCTGAGCTGAGGAGAACCCCATGAGTGAGAATCCGGTCGTCGTCCTGGTGCACGGCGCGTTCGCGGAGTCGGCCAGCTGGAACGGTGTCATCGAGCGGCTGCAGGCGCAGTCGGTGGAGACGGTCGCCGTGGCGAACCCGTTGCGTAGCCTCGAAGGCGACGCGCAATACGTCCGCGACGTGATCGCGGGCATCGGCCGGCCGGTGGTGCTGGTCGGCCACTCGTACGGCGGCATGGTGATCACGGAGGCGGCCGCGGACAACGAGGCGGTCAAGGCGCTCGTCTACGTCTGTGCGTTCGCGCCCGATCACGGTGAGACGGCGTTCCAGCTGTCCTTGCAGTTCCCGGGCAGCACGCTCGGCGACGCGCTGAACGCGTACCCGGTGGCCACCGGCGGGAACGAGTTGGCGATCCGCAACGAGGTGTTCCAGCAGCAGTTCTGCGCCGACGTACCCGACGATCTGGCCGTGCTGATGGCGGCCACGCAACGCCCGGTCACCGAGGCCGCACTGACCACCGGCCTGCCGGCCGCGACGCCGGCGTGGAAGTCGATCCCGTCCTGGTTCGTGTTCAGCGACCTGGACCTGAACATCCCGGTCGCCCTGCACCGGTTCCTCGCCGAGCGGGCGGGTGCGAAGAACACCCGCGAGATCGCCGGCGGCTCGCACGCGCTGAGCGTGTCGCAGCCGGAGGCCGTGACCACGACGATCCTGGACGCCCTGGGCAGCTGACCACGGGTCGACCACGGGGTTTCCGGGGCGCGGGCTCCGTGGCCGGCGGCCGACGCTGGAGGTGTTCCCAGCGTCAGGAGGCCGAACTGTGAGTACGGCGGGGTTGGACGAGTTCCTGCAGGCGCGCCCGCGATTGCTCCGGATCGCGGGCCGGATCGCCGGCAATCCGCACGAGGCAGAGGAACTGGTGCAGGACGTGTGGCTGCGCTGGCAGCGAACCGACCGTACTGCGGTCGCGGATCCGCAGGCGTTCCTGGTGACGACGGTGTCGCGGCTCGCGATCAACCTGGTGCAATCCGCGCGCCGCCGGCACGAGACCGCAGCCGGTTCGTGGCTCGCCGACGATCGCGTCGCGACCAGCCCCGATCCCTGTACGGCTGCCGAGAAACAGGAGGCGTACGCCGATGCTGTCCGGCTGCTCCACGAGCGGCTCTCGCCGGCCGAGCGGGCGACGTACGTACTGCGGGAAGGCTTCGACTACCCGTACCGGCAGATCGCGGAGACGCTCCGGATCGGGACGCCGAACGCGCGGCAGCTGGTGAAGCGGGCCCGCGACCGGCTCGCCCAGGCGGTCTGAACCGACTTGCGGTACCCGAGGGTCCTATACCAGGAGGGCTGATCACCCGTAGCCTCTGACGAGGGGGTGACCGATGACCAGCACGGTGCCGGAGCTGCGGGGGCGACGGGCGGAATGCGCGCGCCTGGACCAGGTGGTGGCCGGGGTGCGCTCCGGCGACGGACAGGTGCTGATCGTCCGTGGTGAAGCCGGCATCGGGAAGTCGGCCCTGCTGGAGTACCTGGCCGGTCGGGCCGAGGGCTGCCGGGTGGCGCGGGCGTCCGGCGTCGAGTCCGAGATGGAGCTGCCGTTCGCGGGCCTGCACCAGTTGTGTCTTCCGTTGCTCGGCCTCAGCGACCGCTTGCCGGCTCCGCAGCGTGCCGCGCTGGAGGTCGCGTTCGGGCTGAGCGCCGGCGGTCCGCCGGACCGGTTCCTGATCGGTGCCGCGACGCTGAGCCTGCTGTCCGCGGCGTCCGATCAAGAACCGCTGCTGTGTGTCGTCGACGACGCGCAGTGGCTGGACCACGCGTCGGTGCAGACGCTGACGTTCGTCGGCCGCCGGTTGTTCGCGGACCGGATCGGCCTGGTGTTCGCGGTCCGTGAGCCGGTGACCGGACCCGAGTGGCGCGGGTTCCCGGAGCTGCCGATCGTTGGGCTCGCCGACGAGCACGCGGGCGCGCTGCTCGACTCGGTCGTCCCCGGCCGGGTCGACGGGCATGTCCGCGACCGGATCGTCTCCGAGACCCGCGGCAACCCGCTCGCGCTGCTCGAACTGCCGCGCGGTCTGACGGCCGCGCAGTTGGCCGGCGGGTTCGAGCGGCCGGACGCACGACCGCTGGCGAGTCAGATCGAGCAGAACTTCGCACGCCGTGTCCAGGCCCTGCCGCCGGACACGCAGCGCCTGTTGCTGACCGCGGCCGCCGAGCCTGTCGGTGACGTACCGCTGCTCGTCCGCGCCCTGACGCAACTGGACGTGCCGATGAGTACGGCGGCACCCGCGGAGGCGGCCGGGTTGATCGATATCGCAGCCCATGTCCGGTTCCGGCATCCGCTGGTGCGGTCGGCGACGTACCGGGCCGCGGACCCGGCCGAGCGGCGCGCCGTGCACCAGGCGATCGCCGAGGCGATCGACCCCGAGCTCGATCCGGACCGCCGGGCCTGGCACCGCGCCCAGGGTGCCGACGGGCCCGACGAGGACGTCGCGGCCGAGCTGGTGAGTTCGGCCGACCGCGCGCAACGCCGAGGTGGCGCGGCGGCCTCGTCCGCGTTCCTGCAGCGCGCCACCGAACTGACACCGGATCCGGCCACCCGCTCGATCCGCGCCCTCTCCGCCGCCCAGGCGAGCCTCGCGGCCGGCGCGTTCGAGACCGCGTTGCGGCTCCTGAACACCGCCGAGGAAGGACCGCTCAACGGTCTGCACCAGGCACGGGTCAACCTGCTGCGCGCCCAACTCACCTTCGCCTCCGGGCACAGCCTCGAGGCGTCGCAGCTCCTCATCGGGGCGGCCCGGCGCCTCGAGCCGCTCGACCTCGCGCTCGCCCGCGACACCTACCTGGATGCCCTCGCTGCCGCCCAGTTCGCCGGTCGCTTCGCCGCAGACACCGGCGTTGCGTACGTCGCACGCACCGCAAAGGCCGTGCCGCGACTCGAGGAACCACGCAAGCGCGACCTCCTGTACGACGCGCTGACCGCACTGTTCGCCGACGGCTACGAGGCCGCCGTGACTCCGACCCGAATCGCCGTCGAGGCCTTCGGGACCGGCCCCGACGAGGACATGCCCTGGATCTGGCTGGCGGCAGGACTGGCGGTGCATTTCTGGGACGACGAGAACTGGGACCGCCTGAGCGCACGGCACGAGCGGATCGCCCGCGAGGCCGGGAACCTCAACGAACTCCTGCTGGTGCTGCACCACCGCGTCGTGATGAACACCCTGGCCGGCGAGTTCACGACGGCGACGGCGATGCTCGCGGAGATCAGGACGATCAGCGACGCGACCGGTGTCGGCCTCGGACCGTACGGCGACATCCTGCTGGCGGCGTTCCGCGGCCGCGAA
>DASSDE010000997.1:0-2411 GCA_035697365.1 Kribbella sp.
GGGGACGTGCAGTGCGCGCAAGGTAGTTGCCAATGACATCAAGAACTCCTGTGGACGAGAGGCAGCCCGAAGGCGGCGAAGAAGGCAGGTTGGTGGAACGCGAGGACGGCCGAGACCGCGTTCCCGGTGATGGTCAGCGCCATCAGTGAGTGCGCGTGGAACCGGCCGTCCGCGCCGCGGCTGTACATCGCGAAGGCCGGCTGACCGTTCGCTGTGGTCTCGACCAGGACCCGTTGTCCCGGACCGGACCGGAGCTTCGCGTCGAGCAGCCGGAGAACATCGGAACGACCGTCGAACCAGGTCGGGATCGGCGGCATCTCCCACCGGGCGTCCGCAGTGAACAATCCTTCCAGGAGGACCAGATCCTTGCTCTCCATGGCGGCCTGGAACTGGTCGAGCAGCGCGCGCCGCAGCGGTTCCCGCGGTTCGCTCAGCTCGTCCTCGCGCGGCCGCTGCCGGGCGAGCTCGGCCCGGGCCCGCTGCAGCGAGCTGTTCACCGCGGCAGTCGTTGTGTCGAGCAACGATGCGACCTCCGCGGCCGGCCAGGTGAGAACCTCGCGAAGGATCAGTACCGCCCGCTGCCGCGGTGGCAGGTGCTGCATCGCCGCGACCACGGCGAGCCGGAGACTCGCCTGGTCGCCGACGACCTCGGCCGGGTCCGACCCGAGCAGCCGGTCCGGGAACGGCTCCAGCCACGGCACCTCGAGGGCCTGGGCGTGCAGGTCGTCCGGATCGTTGCCCGGGGCACCCAGCGCCGACGGCAGCACGCGCCGGCTGCTGTGCTGCAGGAGGTTGAGGCACACGTTGGTGGCGATCCGGTACAACCAGGTCCGGATCGTCGAACGGTGCTCGAAGTCCGCGTGGCCACGCCAGGCGCGCAGGTACGTCTCCTGGACGGCGTCCTCCGCGTCATGCAATGAGCCGAGCATCCGGTAGCAGTGCGCGACCAGCTCGGCCCGGTGCTGCGCGAACTCCTCCTCGAGGTCCATCAGACCTTCTCCACCACTTCCCTCGGCACCTTCGCGACTGTCGGCGTGCTCGTACGGCGGGCCGCGATCGCCAGCCCGGAGACCGCCGCGAGCAACGACAGTACGCCGCACCCGGCGAGCGCCCGGCTGAAGCCGTCGCCGGTGTAGCCGCCCGCCGCGGTGAACACCGAGCCGAGCACTGCGACGCCGGCCGCGCCGCCGAGCTGACGGTTCATGCTGTAGATCCCGGACGCGATCCCGACCGCCTCGCGGGGCAGCCCCGCCATGGCCGCGCTCTGCGCCGCGGGCATCGCGAGCGAGATCCCGCAGCCCGTGACGACGAGCGGCACGATCAGCTTCCAGTACTGGTCCGTGCCCTGACTGACCCAGAACATGCCGGCCGTCTGCAGCGCCATGCCGATCACGACCAGCGGGCGCTCACCGACCCGATCCACCAGCCGGCCCGCGATCGGCCCGACCACGAACAGGGTCGCCGTCCACGGCAGCAGTTGGAGACCGGCCTTGAACGGCGCCGAGCCCTGCACGGCCTGCATGTACTGCGACAGGAAGAAGACCGCGCTGAACAGGGCCGCGCTGAGGAAGAAGCCGGCCGCGTTGGCGGCGGTGAACGACCGGTTCCGGAAGTACGCGAGTGGCATCATCGGATGGTCCGTACGTTGCTCCCACACCCCGAACGCGGCCAGCATCACGACCCCGATCGCGAACGCGCCCAGGACCTCGGCGCTCGCCCAGCCGGCGGTCTCGCCGCGGACAGTGCCCCAGACCAGTCCGAGCACCGCGAGACTGATCAGTACGGCGCCGAACAGGTCCAGCTGCCGCTTCGGGCCGGTGCTCTCCGGGATCTTGGCGCGGACCAGGGCGATCGCGATCGCGCCGATCGGTACGTTGATCCAGAAGATCCACTGCCAGGACAGTCCTTCGGTGACGGCGCCGCCGATGATCGGCCCGCCGAGTACGGCGATCCCGGTGATGCCGCTGAACACGCCGATCGCCCGGCCGCGGCGCTCCGGCGGGAACGCCGCTCCCAGCAGGCCCATCGCCAGCGGCATCACGAACGCCGCGCCGACGCCCTGCACCGCGCGAGCGGCGATCAGGAACGGCAGTGAGGTGGCCAGCGCGGCGGCCACCGACGCTAGCGTGAACAGTGCCAGTCCGGCCGCGTACGTCCGGCGGCGGCCCAGACGGTCGCCGATCGCGGCGGCCGTCATCAGAAGCATCGCGAAACTCAGTCCATAGGCATTGACGGTCCACTCGAGCTGCTCGGACGTCGCGCCGAGGTCGGCGCGGATCGTGGTCAGCGCCGAGGCCACCACGAGGGTGTCCAGCGCAACCATGAACGCGCCGAGCGAGGTCAGCCCGAGAACCCAGCGTTGTGTGGTTGGTTCAGAAGTTTGCTTCACACCAGTACAGACCGCCGCCGGC
>DASSDE010000998.1:0-4856 GCA_035697365.1 Kribbella sp.
CCCGGGACACCGCGCCGGACGTCGTCCGGATCGTCGAAGGCATCAGCGGCTCCGTGGAGATGCGCTCGGAGTTGAAGCTGCGGTTCGACTACGGTCACGTGGTTCCGTGGGTCCGTCGCTCGGACGGCCAGATCGACGCGATCGCCGGACCGGATGCGGTCTCGTTGCGGTCCGACGTCCATCAGTACGGGCGTGATCTCACGACGTACGGCGATTTTCGGGTCTCCACCGGCGACCGCGCCTGGTTCGTGCTGACCTGGCACCCGTCGCACCACCCGGCACCGAGGGCCACGGACGCGCTGGCCGCCCTCCAGCCGACCGAGACGTTCTGGACGGAGTGGATCGGCCGCAGTACGAGTACCACCGAGCTCAGCGAGGAGGTCACGCGTTCGATCCTCACCCTCAAGGCGCTGACCTACGCGCCGTCCGGCGGCATCGTCGCGGCACCGACCACCTCGCTCCCGGAAGCACTGGGCGGCGCGCGGAACTGGGACTACCGGTACTGCTGGTTGCGCGATGCAACGATGACGCTGTCCGCGATGCTGCGCGCCGGCTACACCGACGAGGCCGAGGCCTGGCGGGACTGGCTGCTGCGCGCGATCGCGGGCTCCCCGCAGGACGTGCAGATCATGTACGGAGTGACCGGCGAACGGCGGCTCACCGAGTTCACAGCGGGGTGGCTGCCCGGGTTCGCCGGGTCGGCACCGGTGCGGATCGGGAACGCGGCCGCCGAACAGCTGCAGATCGACGTGTTCGGTGAAGTGATGGACGTGCTCGCGCTCGCCCGGGAGGCGCAGATCGGCGCGACCGACGAGGCCTGGCAGGTGCAGCGCGGCCTGATGCGGCACCTGGACGACGTGTGGGATCAGCCCGACGAAGGCATCTGGGAGGTCCGCGGCGGGCGCCAGCACTTCACGTACTCGAAGGTGATGGCGTGGGTCGCGTTCGACCGGGCCGCACGGGCGGTCGAGCGGTTCGGGCTGAGCGGACCGGCGAAACAGTGGCGGGCCCGCGCGGACGAGATTCACCGCGCAGTCTGCGAGCAGGCGTACGACGCGGACCGGAAGACCTTCACGCAGGCGTACGGGAGCAAGGCGCTGGACGCCTCGGTGCTGCTGATCCCACAGGTCGGCTTCCTGCCCGCGAACGACCCACGGGTGATCGGGACCGTCGACGCGGTGCAGCGCGAACTGGCCTCGGACGGGTTCGTCCGGCGGTATCTGACCGAGCACACCGACGACGGGCTGAACGACGACGAGGGTACGTTCCTGATCTGCTCGTTCTGGCTGGCCGATGCGCTCGCGATGACCGGGCGGGTCGGCGAGGCCCGCGACCTGTACGAGAAGCTCGTTGCCCTGCGCAACGACGTCGGGCTGCTCGCGGAGGAGTACGACGTGAGGTCCGGACGGATGCTCGGGAACTTCCCGCAGGCGTTCTCACACCTCGGCCTGGTCAACACCGCTTGGCACCTCACCACGGCCGAGTCCCCGGTACGCAAATCTGCGTACTGATTCTTGCCGTCGGCCACGGTCGAGGTGCGCGGCGGGGTGTGGTGCGGCAGGATGGTGCTGTGGACCTAGGACTTCGCGATCGCACCTACATCGTCACCGGCGCCAGCGCCGGGCTGGGCTTCGCCACCGCGAAGACCCTCGCCGCCGAAGGCGCCCGGCTGGTGATCTCCAGCCGGAACGAGGAGTCGATCGCGCGGGCGGCGGCCGAGCTGTCGGCGCTCGGCGGGAGCGTGGTCGGGATCCCCGTCGACAATGCCGACCCGGACAGCGCGGAGCGGCTGGCCGCGACCGCGATCGCCAAGTGGGGCGCGCTGCACGGCGCCCTGATCAGCGTCGGCGGCCCGCGGGCCGGGACCGCGCTGGACACCGACGAGGAGCACTGGCGGGCGGCGTTCGACAGCGTGTTCCTCGGCGGGCTGCGGATCGCACGGGCGGTCGCACGGGCCGGCGCGGAGGACACCTCGATCGCCTTCGTGCTGTCGTCGTCGGTGAAGTCGCCGATCAGCGGCCTGGCGATCTCGAACGGTCTGCGCCCCGGGCTGGCGATGGTGGCGAAGACGCTCGCCGACGAGCTCGGCCCGAACGGCACCCGGGTGAACGGCCTGATGCCGGGCCGGATCTCCACCGACCGCCTGAAGGAGCTGGACGGCAAGTCCGGCGACCCCGAGGCCGTCCGGCGCGCCTCGGAGAAGACGATCCCGCTGCGCCGCTACGGCGACCCGGACGAGTTCGGCCGGGTCGCCGCCTTCGTACTCTCCCCCGCCGCCTCCTACCTGACCGGCGCCATCATCCCGATCGACGGCGGCGCACTGCGCTCCCTCTGATCCCCCGACCTTCCCTGCGGACCCGCCTACCCCACCAACCTGCCAACGCGCCACCTCCCGACCCGCCGGACCCGCCGACCTGCCGACCTGCCGAAAGGGACTGGCTGAGCGGGTGCGTCTCAGGCCTCGGCGCGCCGGCCGGCGGGCACCCAAAGCGGGGTTGGGGAGGAAAACTTCCCAGATCGGGCGGGAAATCCTCCCCAACACCCGTCGCCCACCGCGCCATCCGCGGCCCTTGTCCGGGATCGCGCCGAGTCGTGGAGTTTGGCAGACCACCGGAACGCCGAGTCGTGGATCGAGGCTGAACTGGGCCGCCAAAATCCACGACTCGACGAGCGTTGCTGACTGCGACGCGGCGGTCGACAGGTCGCCGGAACCAGCCCCCACCGGCATTACAGCAGCGGGGTTAACCACTCCAGTTGTCCCTTCACCGCTCGTACGCCAGCCCGTGAAGGGACAACCGGAGTGGTCAACCCATCAATTTTTCGCAGGGCGCGCGGCAGATAGCGGCAGTGCTGACGGTGCTGGGGACGCTGGCGGTCCTGGTGGGGCTAGTGGTCGCGGCGGTCCTGGTGTGGGCTAGTGGTCCCGGCGGTCCCGGTGGTCCCGGTGGTTTCGGTGGTTTCGGTGGTTCCGGTGGGGTGGGTTAGCCCCATTGGCCGGGGACGTAGTCGCCGGCTGGTTGTTGGGTGATGATGTTGATGCGGTTCCAGGTGTTGATGCCGCCGATCGCGGCGATCAGGCCGGCCAACTGCTCCTCGTTGTAGTGCTTGGCGGCGTTCTGCCAGACGTCGTCGGAGACGCCGCCGGCCGCGTCGGCGATCCGGGTGCTCTCCTCGGCGAGGGCGAGCGCCGCGCGTTCGGCGTCGGTGTAGACGGTCGCCTCGCGCCAGGTCGCGACCAGGTTGATCCGGACCGGCGTCTCGCCGTGGTGTGCGAGGTCCTTCGAGTGCATGTCGACGCAGACCGCGCAGCCGTTGATCTGGCTGACCCGCAGCTCGAGCAGCTCGAGCGTGCTCTGCGGGATCCCGACCGACGTCGCGACCATCGCGGCCGAGTTGAGGTGCTTGATGAACTTGCCGATCACCGGGTTGTTGAACAGATCCAGACGAGCGTCCATAACGGGTGTCTCTCCTTGCGAATAGCCATGTTGACACCCACCCGACGAGACAGCCGCACCAAGTGTCAGTCGGGGATCCGATTCCCTTGGTCGTCCCAGTGCTCGGCGACCTTCTTGCTCGGCTGCACGCGCGGCGGCTCGCCCGGCATCTTCGGGTAGTCGGGCGGGAAGTTCAGCTCGCCGCCGGGCAGCTCGTCCCACAGGCGCAGCAGCGGATCGAGCGCGTACGCGGTGTTGTCCATGTCGGCCCAGGGGTCGCCGTCGGCGAGGTACTCCGGGACGGTGTGCAGGTTGAACGCCCGCGGGTCGTCGACCTCGGCGAGCCGGTCCCAGGTCATCGGAGTACTGACCGGGGCGCCCGGGCGCGGACGCAGCGACCAGGCGCCGGCGACGGTCCGGTCGCGGAGGTTCTGGTTGAAGTCCAGGAAGATCGAGGCGTCACCGCGCTCCTCCTTCCACCACGCGGTGGTGACGCCGTCGTCGCGGCGCTCGAGCTCGCGGCCGAGGCCGATCGCCGCGTGCCGGACCTCGTCGAAGGACCACTCCGGACGGATCCGGACGTAGATGTGGATGCCCCGGTTCCCACTGGTCTTCGGATATCCCCGCAGCCCCAGCTCCTCGAGCAGCTCGCGGGCGACGCCGGCCACCCGGCGGGCGTCGGCGAAGGTCGCGCCGGGCTGCGGATCGAGGTCGAGGCGCAGCTCGTCCGGCCGGTCGAGGTCGGTCTTGCGGACCGCCCAGGGGTGGAACGTCAGCGTGCCCATCTGCGCCGCCCAGACCGCGGCGGCCGGCTCCGACAGGCAGAGCTCGTCGATCGGGCGCCCATTCGGCGTCAGCACCCGGCAGGTCTCGAGCCAGTCCGGCGCACCCTTCGGGAGGCGCTTGGAGTAGAACCCGTCCCCGGTCTGGCGTCCGACCGCGTCGACCGACAGCGTCATGCCCTCGCGCCAGCCGCCGGGCCAGCGCTCCAGCGCCACCGGGCGGTCGCCGGACGCGTGCATGAACGCCGGGGCCACGGCGATGAAGTACTCACAGACCTGGAGCTTCGTGACCTCCGGAGCCCAGTCGGTCGCCTCGTACACAACGCGCTCGGGACTGGAGACCCGAACCTCCCGGTCCCCCACGGTGAGCATCACCGGTGTGCTCTTCGCCATGCCGAGACGCTATCGCCCCGGGCCGACCAAAACCCGTCACGTGCGGTGCCGATCGGGCGGAAAGGCAACTTTTCTCGACCTCTGGCCACCGAAGGTGACTGGGCGGTAACGTTCCAGCACCTCGTTCCTGGGGCGTGAGGCCCCCGGGACACCTGACAAGGAGCGCGAGGATGAACAGATCCGCCCTGTTCGCCGCTGCGACTGCAGTGGCGACCACCACCGCCCTCGGACTGACCAGCGCATCTAC
>DASSDE010000999.1:0-2481 GCA_035697365.1 Kribbella sp.
CCAGGGAAGCGTCGCGAGGGTCACCAGGAGCGGCGCCGTGCCACGGCTGACTGGGTAGACGGTTGTGAAGTCGCCCAGTGCGTACGCCTTCTGCAGCGTCACGGCGTACGTCGTGTGCAGAGCCATGCTGATCAGCCCGGCCCACCACGCCTTCGTCGGCCACGTGAGCACGAGCAACACGACCGCGACGGGAAGCGTCAGCAGGCCGCACATCCAGACGAACGCCGGACCGCCGAGGCCGCTGCGCTTGACCAGCAGGTTCCACGCAGCGTGACAGCAGGCAGAGCCCATCAGCAACGCAAAGGCGATCACGTAGACAGTGTCTACCGGATCGAGACAGACGCTGTCCACCTCCGGGCCTACCTCTGGTTCGGGCCGGCGGACGCGAGCCGCTGAGAGCTGTGGATCGGCTGAGGAAAGGCCGCGGATCCTGGTCCGGCGGCCGGATGCCGGAAACCATCGAGGCATGACCGAGATGAGCGAGAGGGCCGTCGTCCGGCGGCTGAACGACCGGCTGGGGTTCGGCCCGGCGCCGGGTGACCTGGAGGCTGGCGTCGACGCGACCGTCCGCCGCCTGCTCGCTCCCACCGACCCGGCCGCCGCTGCAATCGCTCCACCCACCGGGCTGGAGGCCCCACCGAACCCCAAGAAGAACAAGCACAACCCGCCGACCCCGGCGACCGACGGGAAGTCCGAGCCCCCGGACGGTCAGAGGCGCGATGCAGAGGCGAAGAAGGCGGCCAGCCGCGAGCGGGCGGCTCAGGAGCGGGAGTTGACGGTTTGGTGGCTGGACCGGATGGTGGCGAGCCGGACGGCGGGGGAGCGGCTGACCTGGTTCTGGCACGGGCATTTCGCGACCAGCAACCAGAAGGTCCGCAACGCAGCCTGGATGCTGGCGCAGAACCAGACCCAGCGCCGCCTCGCCCTCGGCCGGTTCGGCGATCTCGCCCAGGCGATGATTGTCGACAATGCGATGATTCGCTGGTTGGACGGTCAACGAAACCGCAGGGGCTCGCCGAACGAGAACCTGGCGCGCGAGTTCATGGAACTGTTCACGCTCGGCATCGGACACTACCAGGAGGCGGACGTCCAGCAGGGCGCGCGTTGCCTGACAGGCTGGGCGCTGAGCGCGAAGGGCGCCACGTTCCAGCGCCGGCGCTTTGACTCCGGGACGAAGACCGTGCTCGGCAAGAGCGGTCACTTCGACGCGAAGGCGTTCGCGGCGCTCACGCTCGCACAGCCCGCGTCGGCCGGCTTCGTCGTCGGGCGGTTGTGGTTCCGGCTGGTGTCCGCCACGCCGCCACCGACCGCAACGATTGCCCGGCTGAGCACGGCGTACGGCAGCAATCGTGACGTGAGGTCGTTGCTGACAGCAATGGTCGCCGAGCCGGGTTTCAAGGATCCGGCGTCGAGCCTGGTGAAGCAGCCGGTGGAGTGGACGGTCGGACTGCTCCGGGCGCTCGGCATCCGCCCCGGGAAGCTCGACGAGAAGGAACAGGCGAAGCTGCTCGCCGGACTCCGCGGGATGGGCCAGCTCCCGTACCGCCCGCCGAGCGTCGGCGGCTGGCCGGCTGGTGCGAGCTGGCTGACGACCTCGTCCGAGGTGACCCGTCTGCAACTCGCGCAGCAGTTGGCGAAGAAGGCCGACCTGTCGACTGTCGACAATGCGACGGATCGCCTCGGCGCCGTCGGCGCACTGCTCGGTGTCGACACCTGGTCCGAGCGAACCCGCTCGGCCCTCGCCGCTCTGAAGGACCCCGCACAACTGACCGCCGTTGCGGCCTGTGCCCCCGAATACGTCGTCAGCGGCTAGCTCCGGGACGCAGCGGTTGCAGCTGGCACCGCCCATGCCTGACAACCCGGCGCTCGGCCGAAGGGCTTCCGATCTCATGAAGCAGGAGGAATTGTGGACAATCTGACGAGGCGGCGGTTTCTGACGTTGAGCGGGGTGACGGCGGCCGGGGCGTTGGCGGTCGGTGCGACACAGGTTGACTGGTCGGAGCTGATGGCAGCAGCCGTGGTTGATCCGCTGCCGAGTGATCAGTCGGTGCTGGTCGTCATCACTCTGTACGGCGGCAACGACGGACTCAACACGGTCGTCCCGGCGGCGGACCCGGCGTACCAGAAGGCTCGGCCGGATCTTGCGTACGGCGAGGACGACGTACTGGACCTCGGCGAGGGGCTCGGGCTGAATCCGGGAATGAAAGGCCTGAAAGGGTTCTGGGACGACAAGCGGCTGGCGGTCGTTCGCGGCGTCGGTTACCCGGACCCGGATCGCAGCCACTTCCGGTCGATGGCGATCTGGCAGACCGCATCGCCGAAGTCGCCGGTCCCCAGCGGATGGCTCGGGCGCTGGCTGGACGCAACCGGTGCGGACCCGCTCCGCGCGGTCTCGGTCGATCCGACGTTGCCGCCCTTGCTCGCAGGCGAGACCACAGCCGCTGCCTCGCTGCCGTTGCGCGGGCTGGCGTTGCCGAAGGG
>DASSDE010001000.1:0-6319 GCA_035697365.1 Kribbella sp.
CGAGCCGAACATCTGGATGCGGCACAGCTGATTTCCTCCCGCCGGCCAACCACTGGCCGCGGCCTCTGCTGACAGTCTTCAGGCCGACAGTGGGAACGCGGTTGCGACGGCGGCCGTACGGCTGGTGACGCCGAGGCGTTCGTAGATGTTCTCCAGGTGCTTGCGAACGGTGCCCTCGGCAACAAACAACCGACGGGCGATCTGGATGTTGCTGTGCCCGGCGGCGACCAGGCGGAGCAGCTCCCACTGGCGGCTGGTCAGCTCGGGGATGCCGGCCCGGCGGCGCTCCAGGTCACGGCGAACCTCGATCAGGTGCGGCCGGAGCAGCTGAAGCATCAACCGCTCACGCTCCGAGAAGTCAGGTCCGTCCGTGCGGAACAGGAGCAGCCGGCGATCCTCACCGTCGTGCTCCGGGAACGGCACCGCGATCTCGCTGCGTACCCCGTGCATCCGATCCCACAGGCCCTCCTCGCTGTTCACCAACTGACGCGCGGACAGGTAGTCGGACATCATCCAGACGCTCTCGTGGTCACCGGTCACCTGCGGGCGGCTGCACGTCTTGTGCCGCCAGTACAACGTCCAGAACAGGTCGTCCCCGCCGTCGTCCACCGGCTCCGGAGGCAGGATGGTCAGCTCCTCCAGGCCGATGAAGACGCGATCGTGCGGCCGGCTCACCTGGAACGTGATGTCGTCGGCCGGGATCAGCTCGCGGAGCGCCCGGAGCACCTCCCGCGGGAACTCCTGGCCGGCACCGCCCCACCGCTTGTGGTCGACGACGTCGAGCATCCGGCGCAGATCGCGTTCGGTGACCGTCAACTGTTCCATGGCTGCACTCCCCCCGGACTTCAGCGTAGGCCTGATCCGTCGCGGGGCAATACGTCGAACTGCGTATGGCCCGCCGGGTCCGCTCGCGGCGACGGTGGATGAGGGTGGTATCGCGCCGCTCGTCCTCGGGAGGGAACGACCATGAAAGTACTGACTCGTCTTGCCGCTCTGCTCGGCACGCTGATCCTGTCCGTAGTGGCCTTGTCCGGTACGGCCTTCGCAATGGAGCCGCGTGATCCTTGGGGGCATGCAGTCGCACCTGAGGTGCCCGCGAATGCCTCGCCGTCGAATGTTGCGCCGTCGATCGTTCACGCGGTGGGCCCATCCACACTGCAGGTGATCGGCCTGATGCTGTGCGCGGCCGTCATCGCCTCGATCCTGACCGTCGTCGTCCTGCACCGGCCCCGCATGCACGCGCAGGGGATCTCATGAAGCGGCTGCCTCGCCGGGTCGCCTTGCTGGTCAGTGGGGCGCTGGTTCTGACCGGGGTCGGGTTGTCGCCGCCGGCCAGCTCGGCCGGGACGAGTTCGGACGGGGTGAAGTCGGCTGGTGCTGCGCCGGTGCTTGATTGGAGTCGGTACGCGACGCAAACGATCGTGGCCGGCCGTCCGCCGGCGAGTTCGGAGGTGCTGCTCGGGATCGTGCACATCGCGATCGCGGACACGGTGGCCGGGCTCGGCTACGGTCGGCCGTTCAAGTTCGCAGTACGGCAGGATCACGGGGCGTCTCCGGCGGCGGCGGTTGCCACGGCCGCGTACGACGTGCTGCGTGCTCGCGTACCGGATGCAGCTGGGTTGGACGCGACGTATGCCGACTATCTGGCCGGTGTGCCCGGTGGGCGCGCGAAGGACCGCGGTGTGGCGTTGGGGCAGTCGGTGGCGGCCGCAGTGCTGGCGTGGCGTGCGGGGGATGGGCTGGGCAACACCGTGCCGTACGTGCAGAGGACGCCGGGGCCGGGTGTGTGGGAGCCGACGCTGCCTACGCCGCCGGTGGACATCGTGCTGACGCAGGTCCGTCCGCTGGCGCTGCGGTACCGGGAGCAGTTCCGTCCGGACGGGCCGGATGCGCTGACCAGTAAGCGGTACGCACGGGACGTGGCTGAGGTCGCTTCGCTTGGGCGGGCGGACAGTACGACGCGAACTGCTCAGCAGAGCGAGACGGCGCGGTTCTGGTCCGAGCAGACGGCGCAGCAGTGGAGCCGGGCGCTGGTGCAGTTGGCGGCTGACCGGCACTTGTCACTGTCCGGTGCGGCGCAGATGCTCGTACTGGCGCATGTGTCGGCGAGTGACTCGCTGATCGCGTGCTGGGATGCCAAGTTCCATTATCTGTCGTGGCGGCCGGTGCATGCTGTGCAGCGAGGGGACACCGACGGCAATCCGCGGACGCAGGCCGATCCGAGCTGGCAGTCGCTGCTGAACGTGAACCACCCGGAGTACCCGTCCGGGCACGCCTGCTTCACGGCTGGTGCGGCTGGGGCGCTGCAGGCGTTCTTCCACACGTCACGTGTGCGCGTGGTGATGTCGAGCCTGGTCACCGGTACGACGCGCGTCTACCCGGACCTGTCTGCCGTACGGAGCGACGTACGGGAGGCTCGGATCGTCTCTGGGCTGCACTTCCGGCATTCGATGGTGGATGGCGACGTACTGGGGACTCAGGTGGCTGGCTGGATCAGCGCTCGGCACTGACCGCCAAAGCTGCCAGGCCGTGGTTGAGGATGCCCTTGACCACGGCCAGGGCGTAGGGCTCTTCGGGGCCGGTCAGGGCTTGGTGGGACCAGCCGATGACGTCTTCGAAGGCGCGGACGTGGCGGTAGTAGTGGATGGCGTCCTCGTCGAGGGTGTGGGGGCCGTAGCCGGTGAGGAAGGCGTCCTGCTGCGCGGAGGTGGTGGGGCCGACGTCGCCCATGCCGCCGAGCATGAACATCAGGTCCTGTTCGCGGGGTGCGTAGATGACGTCGTCCCAGTCGATCAGGTGCAGCCTGCGGTCGACGAGTACGTTGCCGAGGTGCGGGTCGCCGTGGCAGACCACGCGCGGACCGGCCGGCTCGGGCGGGCGGTTGGTACGCAGGTCGGTGATGACGTGCTCGTACTGCGCCCACACCGCCGCGAGCTCCTCCGCGACCTCGCCGTCCGGCGTCTCCAACCGCTTGGCAACCTCGTCCGCGAGCGCCGGCGTACGGGCATCGATGTGACTGTGCTTCGGCAACGCGTCGCGCAGCCGGTACGGGGGTTCGGCGTCGTGCACCCGCCGCAGCAACTCGCCGTACTGCGACCACTCCTCGTCCGTCAGCCCCGTCTCAGCGGCACGAGACCCGTCGATCCACGGCGTGATCGTCAACCGCTTCTTCGCGTGGACGCTCCACAACCCGCCCTCGGTCGTCCGGATCATCTCCGGTACGCCGACCAGCCCACTGTCCGCGAGGAACGCGGCGAACTGATGCCCCGTGTTCGTCCCGGCACCGCTCCACTTCACGGCGTACACATTGGTCGCCGTACTCGCCTTCCACACCTGCGCCGCAACGTCCGCCCCGTACGCCACCGGTGTGAGCTCCACCACCTCAAGCCCAAAGTCACCCAGCAACCACTTCCGCATCAACGTCTCACCCACCCCGCCAGCATGCCCGCCAACCAGCTCCGGAGCGAACCGATTGCCGGGCACGCCGCGCTGGGCGACGACCGCGAGAGTCAGCGGTAGTTCACGAACTGGACGGCGAAGTCGTAGTCCTGGCCCTTGATCAGGGACTGGACTGCCTGGAGGTCGTCGCGGCTCTTGCTCGACACTCGCAGTTCGTCGCCCTGGATCTGCGCCTTGACGCCCTTCGGGCCCTCGTCGCGGATCAGCTTGGAGATCTTCTTCGCGTTCTCCTGGGTGATGCCGGCGTCGATCGTCGCGACGATCTTGTAGATCTTCCCGGACAGCTTCGGCTCGTCGGCCTCCAGCCCCTTGAGCGAGATCTGCCGCTTCACCAGCTTGTCCTTGAACACGTCCAGGACCGCGCTGACCCGCTCCTCGGTGTTCGCCTGCATGTCGATCGACTCGCCGGACCACTTGATCGCGGCGTCCACGTTCTTGAAGTCGAACCGCTGGCTGATCTCCTTCGCCGCCTGGTTCACGGCGTTGTCCACCTCCTGATGGTCCACCTTGTTCACGATGTCGAAGGAGGACTCCGAAGCCATGGCACTTCCTTTCCGATTTGCTGTCAGGGCCACTACCTGTTGTATCGTCTCCCACGCCGGTTCACGAACCGGCAGCACCCTGGCGGGTTGCCCGAGCGGCCAAAGGGAGCAGACTGTAAATCTGTCGGCGTATGCCTACGCAGGTTCGAACCCTGCACCCGCCACAAGTGTGATGAAGAGCCTCTGAGCTGCGGAGACGCAGAGCGGGGGCTCTTTGCTGTGGGGAGGCAACTTTTCGGGGACGGCGAGTATCACTGTAGGCAGGGGAGCTGTCAGGGTGGCGTTCGGCCGGGGCTTGGGAGTGGGCAGCATGGCGAGAAGGCTTGGGGCGGCGGGGCGTCTGGTGGTTGCTGCCGCATTGGTGGCGGGAGCGTTGGCCGGGGCGCCGGGGGAGGCTGTGGCTGCGGGCACCGGAGCTGCGGGAACCGCTGGGGCTGTGGCGAAAGCGGGATCTGCGGGGACGGCTGGGACTGCGGCGGCTTGTTCGGTGGAGGTGGGGTCGGTTACGGCGGGTGGGGGGCATACCGATCGGGTGGTTACGGCGGGGGCGCCGGTGGGGGTGCGGGAGAAGCGGTGGTATGCCGACATTTATCCGGACGGGCAGCCTCGGTTGAGTACGTTGGTGGGGAACGACACGGTCCTGCCCAGCCCGGGGCGGATGTACTACGGGCATGTGGTGATGGGGTCCGGGCTTTACAACAGTTACTACATCGTCAAGGAGAACGGCGAGGTCGACCGGTCGCAGGCTCTCAATGACCGGATCGGGGGCGGTTGGGGTGACGTCAGCTTCCTCGAGACGAGTTACCCGCACGACACGAATGCCTTCGCCCTGGTGAACCACTATGCGCTGCGGCCGGACGGCACGCTCACCCGGTGGGACGACAAGGGCGGGTTCGGCTGGACCAGCGCACGGTCGGCGGGTGGGTTCGCGGCGGTGAAGACGATGACGCTGATCAGCCAGACCGCGACGTACGACACCTTCCTGGCCACCACCCGCGGCGGCGCCCTCTACACGATCAGGCTTCCTCTGACCTCAACGATGAAGCCGGTCGTCAAGAAGCTCCGTGCCTCCACCTGGCAGGGCTTCGACGCGCTGATCGCCGAGAAGTGCGGCCAGTACGGCACGCTGCTGCTCGGGATCGACAAGGACACGAAGTCGGGCTATCTGTACGCCGTTGGTCACGCCAACGGCACTGCGACGGTCATCCAGGGCCTCGGTAAGGTGCCGGCCACCTTCGCGGACAAGGTCTACTTCCGCCACGTCGCCGCTCCTCGTTCCGCCCCGCAACTCTTCGGAGAATGATCAGCTCGCCAGGTCGGGCGGAGCTACCGTGCCCAGCTGGATCCGCGCGGCCAGTTCGTCGCGGACGCCCCAGTGTTCGGCCAGCTGGTTGTCGGCGGTGACGCGGTAGATGTGGACGGTCTGCATCTCGTACGTCTTTCCCGAGGACCCCGCGCCGTGGACCGCATCGACGCCGACGCCGCGGGCGATGGCTCGGATCACGACCCGGTCTTCGCAACCAAAGGCGTCCAAGACGGTGTAGCGGATACCGAGCACGTTGTGGACCAGCGTGAGGATCTGGCGGTAGCCGTCCGGCCCCGGTGGCAGGGGGATGGGGGAACCGTGATCGACGAAGTCGGGCGTGACCGCGTCGTCGAGGCAGGAGAAGTCCCCGTCGTTGATGGCCGCGGAAACGGCCAGGGCCCGGTCCAGGGCGGGGGACCTGCTGAGCGTGCCGGCCATTGGCCTATCCTTTCAGTGGAGCAGTATTCCAATGGAATGGGAGTCTAATGGAATCCGGGCGTGCTGGGAAGCGGCCGTACCGCACGGCGAAGCGGGAGGAGCAGGCGCGCGAGACCCGGGCGCGGATCGTGGCCGCCGCGCGCGAATTGCTGCTCGGTGAGGGGTATGCCGCGATGACTGTGCCGTTGCTCGCGACGCGTGCCGCGGTCAGTCCGCAGACGGTCTACAACTCGATCGGCGGCAAGGCCGAGGTGGTCAAGGCGGTCTATGACGTGATGCTGGCCGGCGACGAGGATCCGACGCCGATGAGTGACCGGCCGGCGTTCCGTGCGGTCGTCGAGGCGGCGGACGTGAGTTCGTACGCGGCGGCGTACGCGGCCTGGTCGCGCGGCATCGGGGAGCGGGTCGGGCCACTGCTGGGCAAGATCCTGGCCGAAGGTCCTGGCAGTGACCGCGCGCTCGAGCAGTTCGTCGCGACCATCGAGGAGGAGCGCCGCCGCGGCAACCTCGCCGGCCTGCAAGGTCTACCCCTGGGTAAAGAGCAGGCGGTCGTCGACGCGGTCTGGACGCTCAC
>DASSDE010001001.1:0-10550 GCA_035697365.1 Kribbella sp.
TTTACGCTTACTTGGCTGGAGGTAGAAAGGCGACGGCCCCCGGCGGGGGGGTGACCGGGGGCCGTCTTCGGCCACGGGCTCGGGGGGAGGAGCCGGGGGCCGTTCAGGAGGCGACAGTCTGCCACTGTCAGGGGGAATGTACCCCCCAAGTCCAGGCTTCACACATCTCGGTTCGATTTCGACCGACGGCGTGTCACCCGGGTGCCGGTCGCGCCCGATCAGGCGTTCCCAGCCAGTGTCACTGTCACACTGCGAACCAGTCTAACGGGATACCGGCCCACACAAAAGCCCGGGTCCCCCGGCGTTTCTCCGTAGCTCCTATCCTCGACTGCATGGCGCACTCCGGGACACCTCGATCGGCGGCCTTCTTCGATCTGGACAAGACCATTTTGGCGCGCTCGAGCACCCTGGCGTTCTCCCGGCCGTTCTACGCCGGCGGACTGATCAATCGCCGGACGGTACTGCGTAGCGCGTACGCGCAGTTCGTCTATCTGCTCGGCGGCGCGGACCACGACCAGATGGAGCGGATGCGCGAGTACATCTCCGCGATGTGCACCGGCTGGGACGTCTCGACCGTGCAGGCGATCGTCGCCGACACCCTCGACCACATCGTCCGGCCGATGATCCACCGCGAGGCGATCGAGCTGATCGAGCAGCACCACCGGGCCGGCCGGGACGTGGTGATCGTCTCCTCGTCCGGCGCCGAGGTCGTGGAGCCGATCGGCGAGCTGCTCGGCGCCGACCGGGTGATCGCCACCCGCATGGTCGTTGCCGATGGCAAGTACACGGGCGAGATCGCCGAGTACGCGTACGGTCCGCACAAGGTGACCGCGATCGAGGCCCTGGCCGCGGCCGAGGGTTACGACCTGGCGACCTCCTACGGCTATTCGGACTCGATCACCGACGAGCCGTTGCTGGCGGCGGTCGGGCACCCGTACGCGGTCAACCCGGACAAGGCCCTGCGCCGGATCGCGATCGAGCGCGGCTGGCCGGTGCTGGAGTTCGCAGAGCCCTCGGAACGCACGGGCTTCCCGGTCGTACGGCGACCCGCTGTAGCCGCCGTCGCGGTCGCTGCCATGGCGGCCGGAGCGCTGTTCCTGGCATCCCGCCGGCGCTCCCACCAGGCCTGGAACGGGACTGAAAGCTGAAGATAGCTTCATTGTTCTCAACTCCATGAAGACGCCGTATCCCCTTCACAGAAAGGGGTTTCAGGAGTACAAAGGAATCAACAAAGGACCTTCGGGTCCGGTAGAGATTGCACGAGAACCCAGGCACCCACGCGGCGACCAGCCCATCCCAAAGGGGCAGCGCGACCCAGGCTTCGTCCTGTGGCGGCATACCGGTGCACGCATGGTAACCAGGGTGACGTGTCAGCGACGGCGTTCTCCCCGTGAGAGCGCCGTTCGCACGTTCAGGGCGCCAACGGCGACAGCTCGGCACCTTTTGTCACCACCTCGCAGGACCGCAGCAACCAATCACGAACTCCGGTCAGACCTCGCGCTGCGTAGTCGATGAGGCCCGGCACATAGGTCGCCTGCAACACATAGTGACCACCTTCCGGCACCGTGACCGCGACCGGGTCGATGCCTCGGGCAACCAACAGGCAGCGTTCGGCGGCCCGGGCGACGAGTCCGTTGGCGGTCGGGAACGGCCGCAGCACGGCCAGCTCGGCGTGCACGATCGCGGCGACCACCAGGCCGGGGGCCTTCGTCGGGCGGGTGAGGTTCTGCGCGAGCGCGCTCAGCCGCTCCCACATCTCGCCGGCCGGCGGCGCGGGCGGCAGGCCCGGGATGTCGTCGGGGATCGGCTCGGCGGCGGTTCGCAGGTGCCCGAGCTCGGCGTCGGGTCCGAGATCGGCGGCGGCCAACTGGTGCAGTCTGGTCCAGACCTGCACCGGCGCCTTGTCCACTTGGGACGCCAGCGCCATCAGCTCGCCGGTCATCCGCACGGCACCGGAGGCGAGTCCGTCCGCGTTACCTTGCCGTACGTCCTCCACCGCCGATGTGCTGCCGGCCAGTGCGGCGGACGCGTGCGCACCGCGCAGCAGCGCCTCGGCGGTCATGTCGGAGCCGACGCGCCGCAAGCCACGATCCCGGAGCAGTACGTCGACCGCGTCCCGAGCCGCCTGTGCCGCGGACCCGACCCCTTCCAGCCCCGCCAGCGGCGCGAACACATCATCACTCATGCCCTGACTCTAAGATGACGAGGCATGGCCCCCAAGTTCAGCATCGTGGTCCCCTGCCATGCCTCGCGGGCGTGGCTGCGGCCGTGCCTGGACTCGGTGCTCGGTCAGTCGTTCACCGACTTCGAGGTGATCGGCGTGGACGATGCCGACCCGGGCGGCTCCGGCCGGATCCTGGACGAGTACGCCGCCGCGGACCCGCGGGTGCGGGCGCTGCACCTGGACGAGAATGTCGGTCTCGGCCCGGCTCGGAACGCCGGGCTCAAGGCGTGCCGCGGCGAGTACGTGCTGTTCCTGGACGCCGACGACAGCTACACGCCGGGCTCGCTGGAGGCGATCGCCACCCGGATCGACCACGCGACGACCTTCCGGGGTCAGCCGGACATTGTGATGTTCGACTACGAGCGAATCTTCTGGGACGGTCGGGTGCTCGGCAGCCAGCGCCACGACGCGTTCGCGCGCGAGGGCGCCGGGGTGTTCACGGCGGCCGACCGGCCGATCTTCCTGACCTTCCTCGAGGTCGTCTGGAACAAGGCGTACCGGCGGGCCTTCCTGACCCGGCACGGGTTCGCGTTCACCGGTGGTTTCTACGAGGACGCTCCCTGGACGTACTCGACGATGCTCACCGCCGAGCGGATCGCGACCCTCGACCGGATCGTCGTGCACTACCGGCAGCACCGCACCGGCGGCAACATCCACGCCACCAGCGGGCGCCGGCAGTGGGACATCTTCGACCAGTACGACCGGGTGCACGCGTTCATCCAGTCCGACCCGGAGCTGGCCGGCTGGCGCCGGTTCGCGTTCGACCGGTCGCTGGACCACATCCTCGCCGTTCTGGCCAAGCCGGAGCGGATCGACCCCGACGACCGGGCCGAGTTCTTCCATGCCGCCCACGCGTTCGCCAAGCGCTGGAAGCCGGACGGCTACAGCACCGACCGGACGGCGCGTGGTTTCAAGCGGTGGCTGATCATGCACGACGACTACGCGACCTACTCGACGCTCAAGCTCAGCAGCCGGATGCTGCAGGTCCCGAGCCCGCGCAAGACGGTCGGCAAACTCCTGCGCCGCGGCAAGCTCGATCCGAATCTGGTCACGTACGCGGCCGGCGGGTTCACGCAGTACGCCGGCAACCCGCGGGCGATCTACGAGAAGGCGGCCGAACTGGCGCCGCACCTGCGCGGCGTGTGGGTCGTCGACGGCGAGCACCTGAGCGCGATCCCGGAGGGCGTCGAGTACGTCGTCGCGGAGTCCCCCGCGTACGAGAAGCTGCTCGGCAAGGCGACGTACTTCGTCAGCAACACCAACTGGCCGAAGGACCTGGACAAGCGCGAGGGCCAGATCCACCTGCAGACCCAGCACGGTACGCCGCTGACGACGCTGAACCTTCCCGAAGAGGGCAAGGACGAGTTCATGCGCGAGGTCGACCGCTGGGATTTCAACCTGTCCGCCAACCGGTACTCCTCGGAGATCTGGGAGCGCACCTACCCGGCGTACTTCGAGGAGCTCGAGTACGGGTATCCGCGCAACGACCGGCTGCTGACCGCGACCCTCGACCAGGTCCGCGCGATCCGGGCCGGCTTCGGGTGCGACGACTCGAACCTGGTGATCCTGTACGTAGCGCCGGACGACGGCGGCGCCGACCCGGCGCAGCTGGCCGCGGCGGCGGGCGGCAACGCGCGCGTACTGTTGCCGGCGGCACCGGTCGAGGAGCTGATGCTGGCCGCCGACGTCCTGATCGCCGGCTGCTCGCCGATCACCTTCGACTACGCGAACCTCGACCGGCCGATCGTCCTGCAGCCCGACCACGACCGGCACAACACGTACTTCGACGTCACCGAGTTCCCGCCGGGGGTGGTCGCGCGCTCCACCGAGGAGCTGCTCGACGTGCTCCGCAACGGTACGTTCGCCGCTCCCGAGGCGGCCAAGCACCGGCAGCTGTTCCGGGAGAAGTTCTGCGAGTTCGACGACGGGTACGCGGCCGAGCGGGTCGTCCGGCGGGTGTTCCTGGGCGAGACCGACGTCCCGGCGATCGTGCCGCTGGCCGACCGCACCCCGGCACCGTCGGCGTACTTCGTGCATAATGGCTGACATGTCGATCAGCCTGAAGCCGTCCCACGCCCTTCGCGTGCGCTTCAGCCTGCGACGACGACGCACTGTCTGAACACCCCAGCCTGTTCCAGTCGCGTCTCCTTAAAAGGACTCTGTCATGTCCGCACTGCTCCCTGTCCTGTCTGCCAGAATCACCGCCGCCACGGAAGCCGTCTTCGGTACGGCGTACGACCCGGAGCTCCGGTCGGCGACCAAGCCCGAGTTCGGCCACTACCAGAGCAACGTCGCGCTCCGGATCGGCAACGCACTCGGTGAATCACCGCGGACCGTTGCCGAACGACTGGTCGCCGAACTCCAGCTCGCCGACCTGTGCGAGACACCACAGATCGCCGGCCCCGGCTTCATCAACCTGACGCTGTTGCCCAAGGCATTGGCCGACGCGGTGAATGCGCCGCAGACGTTCGAGAGCAACGGTCAACGGGTCGTCGTGGACTACTCGCAGCCCAACGTCGCGAAGCAGATGCACGTCGGGCATCTGCGGTCCACGGTGATCGGCGATGCGGTCTGCAACGTGCTGACGTTCGCCGGGTACGACGTGATCCGGCAGAACCACGTCGGCGACTGGGGCACCCAGTACGGGATGATGATCGAGCAGCTGCTCGAGGAGAACCTCGCAGCGGAATCCCTTGATCTGCAGGGATTGCAGCAGCTGTACGAGCGGAGCCGGAAGCACTTCGATGCCGATGGCCCCTTTGCGGACAAGGCCCGGTTGAGAGTCGTCGCGCTGCAGTCCGGTGATCCGGGGACGCGGGCGATGTGGCGGCACATGGTCGACGTGTCGCTGGACGATTTCGACAAGGTGTACGCGCTGCTCGGTACGAATCTGCAGCGCCCGGACGTGGTCGGCGAAAGCGCGTACAACGACGATCTGCCGCGGGTCGTCGACGAGCTCGAGCAGCAGGGGCTGCTGACCGAGTCCGATGGCGCGATGTGTGCGTTCCTGCCCGGGTATGCGGGAAGGGACGGCGCGCCGCTGCCCGTGATCGTGCGGAAGTCGGACGGTGGATTCGGCTACAGCGCAACGGATCTGGCCGCCGTACGGCATCGGGTCAGCACGTTGCACGCCGACCGGATCGTGTACGTGGTCGACCATCGGCAGGCGCTGCACTTCGACATGATCTTCACGCTCGCGCGGACCGCCGGCTGGCTGCCCGCGGACGTACCTGCCGAACACGTCTCGTTCGGCACCGTGCTCGGGCCGAACGGAAAGCCCTTCAAAACAAGAGAAGGTGGCACGGTCAAGCTCGTCGATCTGCTCGACAGCGCCGTTGCGCGGGCGGACGCGTTGCTGGCCGGACGGGAAGGTGTCGACAGGGCGGCGACCGCGCGGGCGGTCGGAATCGGCGCGGTCAAGTACGCCGACCTGTCCAGCGACCGGGGTAACGACTACGTGTTCGACCTGGACCGGATGGTCGCGATGACCGGCAACACCGGGCCGTATCTGCAGTACGCGCACGCCCGGCTCACCCGGCTGCTCACCAAGGCCGGGGAGCCGAGCGGAAAGGTGACCGAGCTCAGCGACCCGGCCGAGCAGCGGCTCGCACTGCTTCTCACCGGCTTCGCCGCCACCGTGGAACAGGTCGCCGAGACGCTGCAGCCCCACCGGCTCTGTACCTACCTGTACGACGTCGCGTCTGCCCTCTCCGCCTTCTATGAGCAGTGTCCGGTGCTGGGCAGTTCAGGTGCGACCAGGGCCAGCCGGATTGCCCTCTGCACAGCAACCCGCAAGGTGTTGCAGGATGGACTCGGCCTGCTTGGTATCGAGGCCCCTGACGCGATGTGACTCACCTGGAGGTACCGCATGCTGCCGTGGTCGGCCGAGTACAAGGGACGCCTGGACCAGACGACGTACACAAGTGAGTTGCTGCGCGGGAACCCGCTCGGCGACCCGCATGAGCGCCCTGTGCTGGTTTACGTGCCACCCGGCTACGACGACTCGACGGACCGCTACCCGTCGATCTACGTGACGATGGGGTACACCGGTCACCTCGGCATGTGGTTCAACCGGTCCCCGTTCCGCCAGCCGTACCCGGAACTGCTGGATGCGATGTTCCAAGACGAGAGCGTGCCACGGGCGATCGTGGTGTTCGTCGACTCCTGGACGCGGTACGGCGGTAGCCAGTGCCTCGACTCACCGGGCACGGGGCAGTACCAGTCGTACCTGTGCGACGAGATCGTGCCGTGGGTCGACGCGACGTACCGGACGATCGCCGACCGCGACCACCGCGCCGTTACCGGCAAGTCGAGTGGTGGCTACACCGCGATGGTGACTCCACTGCTGCGGCCGGACGTGTTCGGGGCGCTCGCTACGCACGCGGGTGATGCGCTGTTCGACGTCTGCTACCGCCCGGAGTTCCCGGAGCGGGCGCGGACGCTGCGGGACAAGTACGAGGGCAGCTACCAGAAGTACTTCGAGGTGCTGGAGACCAAGACCGGCCGGACGACGATGGAGGACCTGCACCTGCTGGAGATCTACGGGTACGCGTCGGCGTACTCGGCCGAACCCGACGGCACCGTGCTGCTCCCGTTCGACGAGCTCGGGTCGATCATCCCGGACATCTGGGCGCGCTGGATGTCCCGCGACCCGGTCGAGATGGCCAAGGACCCGCAGTACGCCGACGCGCTGCGCTCGCTGCGTGCGGTGTGGATCGACGCCGGACGGCAGGACGAGTACTACCTCGATCTGGGCGCGACGGCGTTCCACCAGGCGGCGCGGCAGGCCGGCGTACCGGATGAACGGCTGCACTTCGAGCTGTTCGAGGGGACGCACGGCGGCATCGAGTACCGCTACCCGATGGCGGTGAAGTGGCTCGCGGAGCAACTCACCACAAATTGACGTGCCGGTGCCCGCGCGGACGCCGTACCTTCGACGCATGAACTGGCCGGAGGGGATCGAGGCGCGTCCGCTGACGCTGGACGACGTCGACGCATGGGTGGCCCTGCTGGCCGCCAAAGAGAAGGTCGACCAGGAGGGCGAGAGCTACGACGCCGAGGATGTCGCCGAGGACGCCCAGGTGCCGGGCCTCGACCTCTCCACGGACAGCATGGGCCTCTGGGCCGATGGCCGGCTGATCGGGTACGGCTACGCGCAGGTCTCGCACTCCGTCGTCGACGTCGACCGGGTGCGGACTTCGGGAACCATCCACCCCGAGTGGCGTCGGCGTGGTCTCGGAACGCAGCTGATGCAGTGGCTCATCACCCGGGCCGGTGAGCTGCACACCGCGAAGCACCCCGAGGCCCCCGGGTACGTGAGCTCCGGCGCGATCAGTACGAACGACGGCGCGACCGCCCTGATGCGGAGTCTCGGCTTCGAGGAGGCACGGTACTTCTTCGACATGCGCCGGCCGCTCGACGAGCCGGTGCCCAATGCACCGCTGGCAGAGGGGCTCGAGCTGACGGCGTACGACCCGTCCTACGAGGACGAGCTGCGGGAGGCGCACTTCGAGGCGTTCTCCGACCACTGGGGCTGGACGCGTCCCACCGTGGAGACGTGGCGCGCCCGCAACGTCGGGTCGCGGGCGTTCCGCGGCTCACAGTCGTACGTGGTCCTCGACGGTGCGACTGTGGCGGCGTACGTGAACGGGTACGAGTACCCGGCCGACACCGAGGCGACCGGCATCCGGGAGCTGTACGTAGGGCAGGTCGGTGCCCGGCGCGCGTACCGCGGCCGCGGGCTGGCCCGCGCGGCACTGGCGAAGGTCCTCACCGCGGCCGCACAGGCCGGCTACCAGCGGGTCTCGCTCGGCGTCGACGCCGACAACCCGACCGGTGCGCTCGGCCTGTACGAGAGCCTCGGCTTCACCACCCGTCAGAAGTTCGTCAACTACCAGCGGCCGCTGGCTTGATGTTCAGGTTGCGGTGGAACGTGTTGTCCGGGTCGTACTTCCGCTTGACCTGAGCAAGCCGGTCGTACTTGTCGCCGTACGACGCCCGCAGCCGCGCCTCGTCCGCATCGGCCATGCCGTTCACGTAGCTGCCGATATTCACCGCGTGCGGCTGCAGCGCGTCCCAGAACGACCGCACCCAGGCGCGTTCGGCGTCCAGCGCCTCCAGGACCGGCGTGGTCGCGATGACGAACATCGCGTACCGCTCGGTGCGCTGCCCGCTGAACGCGGTCGCGTCGTCCGCGGTCTCGAGGTACCC
This sequence comes from Kribbella sp., assembly GCA_035697365.1. GTDB lineage: Bacteria > Actinomycetota > Actinomycetes > Propionibacteriales > Kribbellaceae > Kribbella. The sequence continues at coordinate 8,435 of DASSDE010001001.1, forward strand.
GTGGTCGAGGTGGTAGAACATCGCGACCGACAGCGGTGACGTCTTGCGCGGCAGGTACTCCGTGATCGTGTCGATCGCCTCGTCGGACAGCTCGTCGAGGTACGTCCCCTTCTCGTAGTGGTACGTGCCCCACGCGTTCGGCTCGTCCTGCAGTTGCTGTACGGCGACGTACGGCATCGGCGTGGAAAGCTCGAACAGCGGCGGCAGCAGGCCCCGGACCTGTGCCATCGCCTCGGCGTGCTGCTCGGCGGACCCGAAGCCCACAACGAGCAGCGCGTAGCCGAGCTTGAAGTGGTGCTCCGGCGGGACGAACGGTGCCGGCGGCGCGTTGAGGCAGGCGATCACCACGTTGACCTCGCGTGGCAGGGCCGGGATCAACTCGCGGGCTGCGCGCAGCATTTGCGCGCCCTGCTCCTGCCCCCAGAACACGATGCCGTAGTTCACCATCGGACCGACCTGGTGCAGGCGGAACTCGAATTCGGTGACCACTCCGAAGTTGCCGCCGCCACCACGGACCGCCCAGAACAGGTCGGCGTTCTCGTCCTCGGCGGCGCGCAGGATGCCGCCGTCCGCGGTGACCACCTGGACCGACTCCAGGTTGTCGATGCTGAGTCCGTGCAGCCGGGTCAGCAGCCCCATTCCGCCGCCGAGTGTCAGACCGCCGACCCCGGTGTGACTGACGATCCCGGCCGGAACCGCAAGGCCGTGTTCCTGGGTGGCAGCGTCGAGATCCCTGAGCAGCGCGCCGCCACCGACCCGCGCGCGCCGTGCCGCCGGATCGACCGTGACCTGGTTCAGCCGGCTCAGGTCGATCATCAGTCCACCGTCCACCGACGACAGCCCGGCGATGTGGTGCGCACCGCCGCGGACCGCGATCTCGAGTCCTTCGGCGACCGCGTACCGGACGGCGGCCTGGACGTCGACGGCCGACCGTACCTGGACGATCACCGCCGGTTCGCGGACGTGTTCGGCGTTCCACAACCGCCGCGCCTCGTCGTACCCCTCGTCGCCTGGTGCGAGAACTGCTCCTTGCAGTCCCGCCCGCAGGCCGTCGAATCCCTCCGCAAGCTGCGTCATGACTGGCCCTCCCCGATGTGTTGCCATCAGGCCGGATGCCTGATCCCCGCGCACCAGCATTCAGAGCCGGTCGGTTATCCACAAGGGAACGGAGTCCTGGTTTGGTGGGAAATACTCCCGGTGCCAGACTCTGCCGCGTGAGTGACGAGGAAATCCTGCAGTTGTTACCGATCGCGGCTGCGAGTGTTGCCGGCAGCGACGATCTGGCAGACGCTGCCCTGGCACGCCTCGGGGCGTACGACGAGCGCGACCGGGCGCAGGTGGATCGTTGTGTGCACGGGTTCCTGGGCGGGCTGGTCCGCGGTGCCTGGGAGCGCGGTTGGGCGCCCGCCGACGTCGTTCAGTACGGTCGCCGCCAACTGGACGCCGCGACCGAGCCGCTGCTGCTCGCGGCGATCTCCGCGGAGCATCAGACCTACCCCGCCGGCACGATCGATCCGCGCTGGCTCGACCAGCTCACCGATATCGGCGTCGCGCAGCCGTTCACGTCGCTGCGCCTGACCGCCTGGGCTGCGGACGCTCGGGTCGGCCGTTACCTCGCTCTGCATCACGCGCTCGCCGTCGCGGGATTCCTGCAGACGTTGCCGATCATGGCCAAACTGTTCCCGCTGCCCGGTTCCCCGACCCGTCAGCAGCACGCCATCGTACCGGCGAACGGGAAGATGCTCGCGCGGATCCGGGCCCTGCTCGCGAAGGCCGAGGCGACCGAGTTCCCGGACGAGGCCGAAGCGCTGTCGGGCAAGGCGCAGGAGCTGATGGCCAAGTTCTCCCTCGACAGTGCACTCGTCGAGGCGGACGTGGAGATCCCGGACGACTCGGCTGCGCGGCGCTTGTGGGTCGAGACGCCGTACGTGTCAGCCAAGGCGCAGCTCGTCGGCGCGGTCGCCGCCGCGAACCGGTGCCGTACGGTCGTGATCGAAACGCTGGCCGTGGTCACGATCGTCGGCGCCGAGCTGGATCTGCAGCACACCGAGATCCTCAGCACCTCCCTGCTGGTGCAGGCGAACCGGGCAATGCTTGCCGCAGGCAAGCAGATCGG
>DASSDE010001002.1:0-3085 GCA_035697365.1 Kribbella sp.
CCGTCGACGCCGGCCCGCCGCCAGTCCGCGAGACCCCGCTGGGCCGCGGTCAGCAGCTCGTCCAGCCCGTCCTCGACGACCCGCGGGTACGAGACGTCCATCGCGATCCCGAACGGCGACTGCTCGCTGCCGACCGTGCCGCGCGCACCGGGGATCTCGAGGCCGTACGCCGTCCCCAGATGCGCCTCGAAAGCCGCCTTGCCGTCGGCCGCCGCGGTCTCGCCGTACACCCGGGGGCTCGGCGACTCGGGGAACGCGGAGTGGTACCCGCGGTCGTGGATCGCCTTCAGTGCGCCGTTCAGGCGGTCACGATGTGCGGAGAGCAGGTCCGTGGTCATGACTGCGATGTTACAGTCGATGGCGCAACCGGTACTAGTGTGTCACAAGCCGACTTTCTCGATGGGGCAGGCGTATGGACGACTTGGCGGCGCGCGTCGCGGCGGCGATGTGGGCCGAGGACACCGCGAGCGCCGGACTCGGGATGAAGCTCGTCGAGGTCGGCGAGGGGACCGCGCGGGTCGAGATGACTGTGCGCGAGGACATGGTCAACGGGCACGGGATCGCGCATGGTGGATTCGTGTTCAGTCTGGCCGACTCCGCGTTCGCGTTCGCGTGCAACTCGCGCAACCGGGTGACGGTCGCGCAGGCCTGCGACATCGTGTTCGTGGCGCCGGCACGGCGCGGCGACGTCCTGGTCGCGGCGGCACAGGAGCGGACGACGTTCGGGCGGAACGCGATCTACGACATCACGGTCACCCGCGGCGACGACGTGATCGCCGAGTTCCGCGGCCGCAGCCGGCAACTCTCAGGCACGATCCTTTCGGAGGAAGAATGAGTAGGCAGGCCTTTCTCGTCGACGGGGTGCGGACGCCGATCGGGCGGTACGGCGGTGCGCTCGCGGCGGTGCGTCCCGACGATCTGGCCGCGCACGCGATCTCCTCGCTGCTGAACCGGACGGCGCTCGACCCGGCGCGGATCGACGACCTGATCCTCGGCTGCGCGAACCAGGCCGGCGAGGACAACCGGAACGTCGCCCGGATGGCGCTGCTGCTGGCCGGCCTCCCGGACTCGGTGCCCGGGACGACGATCAACCGGCTCTGCGGATCCGGCCTGGACGCGGTCGCGTACGCCGCCCGCTCGGTCATTGCCGGGGACAACGACATCGTGGTGGCCGGCGGTGTGGAGTCGATGTCGCGCGCGCCGTTCGTGATGCCCAAGGCCACGACGGCGTACTCCCGGCAGGCTGAGGTCTACGACACCACCATCGGCTGGCGCTTCGTGAACCCGGTACTCAAGGCGCAGTACGGGATCGACTCGATGCCGGAGACCGCGGAGAACGTGGCCGCGGAGTTCTCGATCTCTCGTGAAGACCAGGACCTGTTCGCGTTGCGGTCGCAGCAGCGGGCCGCGAAGGCCCAGGCGAACGGCCGGCTGGCGGAGGAGATCGTGTCCGTCGACGTACCGGGCAAGCGCGGTGCTGTGACGGTGGTGGACACCGACGAGCATCCGCGAGACACGTCCCTCGAAGCGCTTGCGGGCTTGAAGACCCCGTTCCGGACGCCCGGGACTGTCACGGCCGGCAATGCCTCCGGGGTGAACGACGGCGCGGCGGCCCTGCTCGTGATGAGCGGAGAGGCCGTCGAGCAGTACGGCGTGACTCCGATGGCCCGCATCGTGGGGACCGCTGCCGCCGGGGTACCGCCGCGGATCATGGGGATCGGTCCGGCGCCGGCGACCCGCAAACTGCTCGAGCGCACCGGTGTCGCATTGCCGGACATCGAGGTGATCGAGTTGAACGAGGCGTTCGCGTCGCAGTCGCTCGCCGTACTGCGGGAGCTCGGGCTGCCCGACGACGCCGAGCACGTCAACCCGAACGGCGGGGCCATCGCGCTCGGTCATCCGCTCGGGATGTCGGGGGCACGACTCGCACTGACCGCCGCCCTGGAGCTGCGGCACCGCGACGCGCAGTACGCGCTGGCAACCATGTGCATCGGCGTCGGCCAAGGCATCGCTACCTTGCTGGTCCGTCCTTAGTGTCACGGGATACTTAGCTGGAGGTGTTGGATGCTCGGCGAACCTTGCCCGGTTGAGCTGCGGGACGCGGGCGAACAGCTGTCCGTCGACGAGCTCCGGTCCCGTCAGCTGTCGTTGCTGCAGGCAACGGTACGGCGGGCGTACGAGAACGTTCCGCATTATCGTTCCGCGCTGGATGCGGTGGGGTTCAAGCCGGACGACCTGCGGGAGCTGTCCGATCTGGGCCGGTTGCCGTTCACCGCGAAGAAGGACCTGCGGGACAACTACCCGTTCGGGATGTTCGCGGTGCCGCGGACCGAGGTCGCGCGCGTGCACGCATCGTCCGGCACTACCGGTCGGCCGACCGTGGTCGGGTACACGCAACGGGACCTGGACACCTGGGCCGACCTGATGGCGCGGTCGATCCGAGCGGCCGGGGGACGTGCCGGCGACGTGTGTCATGTCGCCTATGGCTACGGGTTGTTCACCGGCGGGCTCGGCGCGCACTACGGAGCAGAGCGGCTCGGGTGCACCGTCGTGCCGGTCTCCGGCGGCATGACCGAGCGGCAGGTGGATCTGATCCGCGACTTCGGGGCCCGGATCATCATGGTCACCCCGTCGTACTTCCTCTCGATCGTCGACGAACTGGAGCGCCGCGGGCTTGATCCGCGGGACACCTCGTTGCGGATCGGGATCTTCGGCGCGGAGCCCTGGACCGAGCAGATGCGGACCGAGGTCGAGGAACGGACCGGCATTCACGCGGTCGACATCTACGGACTGTCGGAGGTGATGGGCCCCGGCGTCGCGCAGGAATGCGTGGAGACCAAGGACGGGCTGCACATCTGGGAGGACCACTTCTACCCGGAGATCATCGACCCGGTGACCGGCGAGGTGCTGCCGGACGGCGAGGAGGGCGAACTGGTCTTCACCACGCTGACCAAAGAGGCCTTCCCGGTCCTGCGCTACCGCACCCGCGACCTGACCCGACTGCTCCCCGGCACAGCTCGTCCTGGACTGCGCCGGATGGAGAAGATCACCGGCCGTACCGACGACATGATGATCATTCGAGGCG
>DASSDE010001003.1:0-8721 GCA_035697365.1 Kribbella sp.
ACGCGCCCTGCTCCCGGTGCTAGTCGCACTGCAGGACTGGGGCGACCGGTGGCTCCTCGGCGACGGGTCGCTCACCGGTACGAACAGCGAGGACGAGCCGCCGGCGCAGCGCCTGCAGGAACTCGTCGGACAGCGCGTGCCGTACGTCGGTCTGCCGTCGACCGCGGGGACGACGGTTGATGTGGTGGATGCCGAGGCGCGCGCGACCGTGCTGTTCGGCTACCCGGCGACCGGGCGGCCGACGCCACTGCCGGAGGGCTGGGACGACATTGCCGGCACCACCGGTTGCACCCTGGAGAACCGGCTCTTCGCGGGGCGGTACGACGAGTTCGCGGCGAAGGGGATCGCGGTGCGTGGGGTGAGTACACAGCGGCCTGATGAGCAGAAGGCGTTCGCTGAGGTGGAGAAGGTCCCGCACCTGCTGCTGTCGGATCTGGAACTGGAGTTGGCGGCGGCGCTGCGGCTGCCGACCTTCCGGGCCGGTGGGTACGAGCGGTTGAAGCGGGTCGTCCTGGTGGTCGGCGCGGACCGCACGGTACAGGCCGTGCGCTACCCCGTAACAGACATCGCAGACACCGTCGCCTGGGCCTTCAACACGGCGTGACGCCGGCGCTCCGCGCGGCGTCGCGTTGGGTCGTTCCTGGCTGCGGATGCGCGGCGGCGTTTGCTACTGCTGGAAGAAGGTCTTCACCTCGGTGGCGATTCGGCGTACAGCTTCGGGCTTGCCGGTGGGGTTGACACCACCAGGGTCCGAGGACGAGCCATGGTCGTAGCCGTCGAACTCGATCCGACGGACATGCGGCAACACCTTCTCCAGCGTGGCACGGCCGGGCCGCAGCCCGGGAAGACCCTTGGTGCCACCAAAGAGCAGGACCTCCGCATCCACGGACGTGAACGCATCGAAGCTGCCGGCAAGCTCCGCGACAATCGTCCCCTCGGCATGGATCGTCGGCGCCAGCCGCCGCATGGTGATCGAGTCACCGCCGGCCGAGCGCTCCTCCTTCGCCATCATCTTCTCGGTCATCCAGCGCAGCAGACTGCGCGGCATCACTTTCAGGAACGCGGGCGCCATCTCGAACCCGAACATGCTGGTCACCATCGCAGCCGCCACGTCCCCGCGAGCGATCTCCTGGTCGAAGCGCGCGAGCCACTCCCGGTGCGGCGCACCGTCAGCGACGATCGCTGGCTCGTAGAGCGCGATCTGCTTGAGGGATGTGAGCGTGCGAGCAGCCTCCAGGACGACTGCTCCCCCGGCACTGACGCCGAACGCACGCTCGGCACCGGCCGCGGTGAGCACAGCCTCCAGATCGTCGACCTCGGTGCGGACGCTGTGATCCGCGCGGTGCGGACCGGAGAGCCCTCGGCCGCGACGGTCCGGCAGGTAGACGGTGAAGTCGTCGGCCAGCGCCTCGGCGAAGAGGGTGTGGCTGCGGGCCGACTCCATGCTGCCGTGCAGGACAACGACCGCGGGGCCGTTCCCGGTCTTGTAGTACCCGATCTCGGTGCCGTCGCGGGAGGTGACTGCGCCCTGGGTCAGTTCTGCTGCGCTCATGAATTGATAGTTACATAGACTCTAGTTGCATTGCAACTAGTTTCATTGTCCCTTAGAGTGAGGACGTGACTTTTCGACGCTCACCGTTGGCGCTGGCGATCCTCGGCCTGCTCGAGAACGGGCCGCTGCATCCGTACGGGATCCAGCGGCTGATCAAGCAATGGGGCAAGGACCAAGTGGTCAACGTCGGCCAGCGCACCAGTCTGTACCGGATGATCGTGCGTCTGGAGGAGGCCGACCTGATCACCGTCGGCTCGACGGAGCGCGACGAGCGCTACCCGGAGCGGACGGTGTACCAGCTGACCGCCGAGGGGCGGGAGGTGTGCCGGGGCTGGCTGGCCGAGATTCTGGCCACGCCGCGTAACGAGTTCCCGGAGTTTCCGGCCGGGTTGTCGTTCGTGATGCTGCTCCCGCCGATGACGGCGGGTGAGCTGCTCGGTCAGCGCAGAGAGCTGCTGACCAAGCGGATCGCGGAGTTGCAGCTGGAGCTGCGCACGAAGGTGGACGGCCAGCCGATCCCCCGGTTCGCGTTGCTGGAGACGGAGTACCAGGTCGCCGTCACGGTCGCCGAGGCGAAATGGATCGACAGCATCCTCCACGACCTGCGGACCGGGAAGCTCACCTGGACGCCGGGCCCGGCATGACGGCTCCGGCCGTCGACATCTGGTGGGCGGACGTCGACGAGGCGCGCGACGAGTTCGTACAGGACCTGGACGAGGTGGAGCGCGGGCGGTTGGCGGCCTACGTACGAGACGTCGACAAGGCGCGGTTCCTGCTGGGCGTGACGATCGTACGGCGCGTCCTGGCCGCACGATTTTCGTTGCCTGCAGCAAAGATCGACTTGGACAGGACATGTACGGAGTGCGGGAAGCCGCACGGGAAGGTGCGCGCCGCCGGCGTGGAGCTGTCAGTGACGCACTCCGGTCAGTTGGTGGGTGTCGCGTTCTCCGACCGGCCGGTGGGGCTGGATGTGGAGGAGGTCGATCCGGAACTGGACGTCGACGCCTTGGCGCGGATGGCCTTGAGCGCAGCCGAGGCGCAGGAGCTCAGTGGGCACGACGGGATCGCGAAGGTGCGGGCGTTCACGACGTACTGGACGCGGAAAGAGGCGGTCCTCAAGGCGACCGGGGAAGGCCTGCGCGGGGATCTACGCGCAGAGGCGCCCACCGGGATCCACGTGCAGGCGTTGGACGTACGTACGGATCATCGAGCGGCGCTTGCGGTGGTGACCCACGAGCCGCCGGTCGTACGCGTGCAGGCGGCAGCAACCCTCCTGCACTGAACGATCAGGTCCGGATCTGACCTTCCCCGGTGACGATGTACTTCGTCGAGGTCATCTCCGGCAGGCCCATCGGCCCGCGCGCGTGCAGCTTCTGGGTGGAGATGCCGATCTCGGCGCCGAACCCGAACTCGCCGCCGTCGGTGAAGCGGGTGCTCGCGTTCACCACCACCGCGGCCGAGTCGACCGCCTGCGTGAACCGCCGCGCGGCCGCCTGCGAACGCGTGATGATCGCCTCGGTGTGGCCCGAGCTGTACTGCCGGATGTGCTGCACCGCGCCCTCGAGCGAGTCGACGACAGCGGCGGACAGATCGAGCGAGTTGTACTCCGTCGCGAAGTCCTCCTCGGTCGCCGCCAGCACGCCGTCCTGGTTCTTGCCGGCAGCAACTACCGACGGATCGCCGTGCACGGTCACCCCGGCCTGGGTCAGCGCGGGCAGCGCCCGGGCGAGGAACTCGTCCGCCACCGACGCGTGTACGAGCAGAGATTCGGCGGCGTTGCAGACGCTCGGTCGCTGGATCTTCGAGTTCAGCAGGATCTCCAGCCCGAGCTCGAGATCCGCGTCCGCATCCACGTACACATGGCAGTTGCCGACCCCGGTCTCGATCACCGGTACGGACGACTCACTCACCACCGTCTGGATCAGCCCGGCGCCGCCCCGCGGGATCAGTACGTCGACCAGCCCGCGCGCCTGCATCAGCTCCTTCACCGCGGCCCGATCCGTCGGTACGCCCTGCACAACGTCCGCCGGCAGCCCGACGGACCCGGCCGCGTCCCGGAGCACGGCAATGATCGCTGCGTTCGAGGCTGCCGCGGACGACGAACCGCGCAGCAGCACCGCGTTGCCGGACTTCAGGCAGATGCCGGCCGCGTCGGCGGTCACGTTCGGGCGGGCCTCGTAGACGATGCCGACCACGCCGAACGGGACACGCACCTGGCGGAGCTCGAGTCCGTTCGGCAGGGTGTACCCGCGGACGACCTCCCCGACCGGGTCCGCCAGGCCGGCCAACTGCTCCAGGCCGACGGCCATTCCGTCGACGCGCGCCGGGTTCAGCGCGAGGCGGTCGACCGTGGACTCCGGCGTACCGGCCTCGCGAGCCGCCGCCACGTCCTTCGCGTTCGCCGCGATAATCGCGTCGGTGTGCTCACGCAGCGCTGCCGCCATCGCGTGCAGCGCCGAGTCCTTGGTCGCCCGGGACGCCTCCGCCAACGCGTACGACGCCACCCGCGCCCGCCGCGCCAACTCGATGATCTCGCTCACCCCGCCATCGTAGGACCCCACACCCCGACTGACAGACCCGATCTCACCATCCGCAGGTCGACAGGACATATATGTGCGTTACCCACTGCCCGCACGCATCACTACCGGTCCGCAGAGGAGCCAGTGGAGATGTACGTCCTGCCGAGCTGCAGATCAGAGCAGCACGAGGTCGTCGCGGTGGACGACTTCGCGCTCGTACGCGGCGCCGAGTTCGCGGGCCAGGTCGCGGGTCGAGCGGCCCAGGAGGGCGGGGAGCTCGGCGGAGTCGTAGTTGACCAGACCGCGGGCGATCGTCACGCCGGTCGGCGAGACCATGTCGACCGGGTCGCCGGCGGAGAAAGTCCCTTCCACCGCGGAGATCCCGGCCGGCAGCAGCGACGCCCGGCGTTGCGTCAACGCCCGGACCGCGCCGTCGTCGAGCCGCAGAATGCCCTGCCCGGAGGTCGCGTGCGCCAGCCACAGCAACCGCGTCTTGCGCCGTCGGCCGGTCGGATGGAACAAGGTGCCGACCGGCTCACCGCGAAGTGCCTCGCCGACGCGCGCCGCCGAGGTGAGGATCACCGGAATCCCTGCCTCGGTGGCGATTGCGGCCGCCTCGACCTTCGTCTGCATCCCGCCGGTGCCGACCCCGGACGCCCCGGTCTTCCCGATCGCGAGCGGTTCGAGATCGGCGGCGCCGCGGATCTCGGTCACCATCGACGTACCGGCTTTGCGTGGATCACCGTCGTACAGGCCGTCGACGTCGGACAGCAACAGCAACAGGTCGGCATGCACCAGATGGCTGGTCAGCGCGGCCAGCCGATCGTTGTCACCGAAGCGGATCTCGGTGGTCGCGACCGTGTCGTTCTCGTTCACGATCGGGACGACGCCCAGCTCGAGCAGCCGCGCAAAGGTCCGGAACGCGTTGCGGTAGTGCGATCGCCGCGTCACGTCGTCGACGGTCAGCAGCACCTGCCCGACCCGCAAGCCGTGCGCGGCGAAGGCATCGCTGTAGCGGGCCATCAGCAGCCCTTGCCCGACCGACGCCGCCGCCTGCTGCGTCGCCAGGTCGCGCGGCCGGGCGCGCAGGCCCATCGGCGCCAGCCCGGCGGCAATCGCGCCGGAGGAGACCAGTACGACCTCGGTCCCCTCGACCCGCCGCGCCGAGACGGCGTCGACGAGCAGCCGCAGCCGGTCCAGGTCGATCCGGCCGCGCTGGGTCAGCGACGACGAGCCGACCTTGACGACGATTCGCGTTGCGTTCGATGCCTCCGCGCGCCCGGTTGTGGGGTGCACCGTCATGAAATCAACCGTTCTGGTCGAGTTCCTCCGCCGCGGCCTGCTCGCGCGCCTCTTTGCGCGCCTGCTTCGCCGCGGCCTCCGCCGCTCGCTTCGCCTCGGCCGGGGACAGGTCGACCTCGTCGATCTCCCAGCCGTGACCGTACTCCGACCAGTCCTCGGACCGGTCGCCGTCGCGGAACGAGTGGTACTCCGTGTCCTTCGCCCGCCGCCGCTGTGCCGCGGGACGAGCCTCCTCGAGCCGGTGGTCCTCACCGCGCCGGGCCAGGATCTCCGCGCCGGCCAGGATGTCGGGCGCGAAGTCGAAGACGATCGCGTTCGGTCCGTCGCCGATCACGACCGCGTCGCCCGGGCTCGCACCGAGCTTGAGCAGCTCCTCCTCGACGCCGAGCCGGTTCAGCCGGTCCGCCAGGTAGCCGGTGGCCTCCGCGTTCGCGAAGTCGGTCTGCTTCACCCAGCGCTCGGGCTTCGCGCCCTGCACCAGCCAGCCGCCGTCGTCCGGCAGCTTCTTCACCTTGAACTCGGGCCCGCCCTGCGCCTGCGGCCGGATCACGATCCGCGTGGTGTCGGGCTTCTCGGCCTCCGCGCGGCGCCGGACGACGATGTCGGCCATCGCGAACTTGAGCGCCTCGAGCCCCTCGTGCGACGCGGTCGAGATCGGGAACACCCGGTACCCGCGCTGCTCCAGCTCGGCCTGCACCATCTCCGCGATCTCCCGGGCGTCCGGTACGTCGATCTTGTTCAGGGCAACCATCCGCGGCCGGTCCTCGAGCCCACCGTGCGCCCGCAGCTCCGCCTCGATCGTGTCGAGGTCGCTGAGCGGATCCCGGCCCGGCTCGTACGTCGCGCAGTCGATGACGTGCACGAGCGCGGCGCACCGCTCCACGTGCCGCAGGAAGTCGTGGCCGAGTCCGCGGCCCTCGCTCGCGCCCTCGATCAGGCCCGGTACGTCGGCGACGGTGAAGGTGGTGTCACCGGCGACCACGACGCCGAGGTTCGGAATCAGGGTGGTGAACGGGTAGTCGGCGATCTTCGGGCGGGCGCGGCTGATCGAGGCGACCAGCGACGACTTGCCCGCGCTCGGGAAGCCGACCAGGCCGATGTCCGCGACGACCTTCAGCTCCAGGACGAGTGTGCGCTCCTCGCCCTCCTCGCCGAGCAGCGCGAATCCAGGAGCCTTGCGCGCGCTGCTGGCCAGCGCCGCGTTCCCGAGGCCGCCCTTGCCGCCCTGCGCCGCGACGAACTCGGCGCCCGGACCGACGAGATCGGCCAGCACCTCGCCGTTCGCGGCGCTGATCACGGTGCCGTCGGGCACGCCGAGGACCACGTCGCCGCCGTTGCTGCCGGCCTGGTGATCGCCCTTGCCCTGGGCACCGTTCGTCGCAGTGCGGTGGCTGGAGCGGTGGTAGTCGACGAGCGTCGTCACGTCCGGGTCGACGCGCAGGATCACGCTGCCGCCGTCGCCGCCGTTGCCGCCGTCGGGGCCGCCGAGCGGCTTGAACTTCTCCCGGTGCACCGAGGCGCAGCCGTTCCCGCCGCGGCCCGCGGCGACCTGCACCGTGACACGGTCGACGAAACTGGGGATTGCCATCGGTGTTTCTCTACTTCCTGTCGGGTCCAACCACCTACACAGCAAAAGGGCGGGTGCGCGGTATTCCGCGACCCGCCCTTGTGCAGAGCTTCGTGAACCGGGTGGCGGTGTTACTCCGCCGGCGCCGGGACGATGTTGACGACGCGACGACCGCGCCGGGTGCCGAACTCCACGTGGCCCTCGGCGAGCGCGAACAGCGTGTCGTCGCCGCCACGACCGACCAGGTTGCCCGGGTGGAAGTGCGTGCCGCGCTGCCGGACGATGATCTCGCCGGCGTTGACCAGCTGACCGCCGTACCGCTTCACGCCGAGGCGCTGGGCGTTGGAGTCACGACCGTTGCGGGTCGAGGCCGCTCCCTTTTTGTGTGCCATCTGTTGATCAGCTCACTTCTTCTTCGAGTCGATCGCGGTGACCTTGACCTGGGTGTAGTGCTGACGGTGACCCTGGCGCTTCCGGTAACCGGTCTTGTTCTTGTACTTGAGGATGTTGATCTTGGGGCCCTTGGTGCGGCCGAGGACCTCGGCCGACACAGCCACGTTGGCCAGCGCCGCAGCGTCGGCCGTCACGGTGTCGCCATCGACGACGAGGACCGCAGGCAGCGACACAGTGTCGCCGATCTGATCGGTCAGGCTGTCGATCTCGATGACATCGCCGACGGCGACCTTCTGCTGGGTGCCGCCACTGCGCACGATCGCGTACACCGTGGATCTCACTCTCTGCTGGATCGGAAAACGAACGGGTGTGATGGTGTGAGGCCGTCGCGAGGACGAGATCCTCACACACTTACACACCGACACGAGTAGGGTGCGCCAAGCGCACCCGCTCAACTTTACAGGGTTGAGCCTGCAAAGTTGAAATCGGCTTAGCTGCCGGTGGTGACGAGCTCGGAAGGCTCCGCGCCGTCACCTTCGGTAGCGGTCTTGCTCCGGCTGCGGCTGCCGCGCCGCCGCCGGGTGCTCTTCGAGGCGCCGTTCTGCGCCGCTTCGGTACCGCTCGCCGCCTCGCTCCCGTCCACGACCCCGGCTGCGGAGTCTGCGGAGTCTGTGGAGGCTTCAGTGGTTGCGGGCTCGGCGGTCGCGTCCGGGGCCGGGAAACCGGTGGCCTCGGGGCTGACGTGCTCGTCGGCGCCCGCTTCGACCGGGTAGCCGGTCGGTTCCGGCGTCGCCTCGGCGGTCCCGTCGTCCTTCTTCACCGACGCGGCGGCGATCTGGGCGAGCTTCTGGGCGGCGTCGCCGTTGGTCTGCGGTGCCTCCGCCTCGGCGGTCTGCTCGTCGTCGCCACGGCCCTTGCCGCGACGCCGGCGCGAGCTCTTCCGGCCGCCGTCCTCGGCCTGACCGGACCTGCCCTGGTCGTGACCGTTCTGCTGACCGTTCCCGTTCCCATTACTGCCGTTGCCGTTGCCGTTCTGGCCGTTGCGGCCGTCGCGGCGGCGGGACTCCTTCGGCTCGTCGTGCAGGATCAGCCCGCGGCCACCGCAGTGGTCGCAGTTCTCGCTGAACGCCTCGAGCAGGCCGGTACCGATCCGCTTCCGGGTCATCTGGACCAGGCCGAGCGAGGTCACCTCGGCCACCTGGTGCTTGGTCCGGTCGCGGCCCAGGCACTCCACCAGCCGGCGCAGGACCAGGTCGCGGTTCGACTCCAGCACCATGTCGATGAAGTCGATCACGATGATGCCGCCGATGTCGCGGAGCCGGAGCTGCCGGACGATCTCCTCGGCCGCCTCCAGGTTGTTCTTGGTGACGGTCTCCTCGAGGTTGCCG
>DASSDE010001004.1:0-2674 GCA_035697365.1 Kribbella sp.
CGTGTCAGTGTGGCGGCGGTTCGGTGTCAGCGCGGGTCAGCACAGTGGTGGCAACAACAACAGTTCGCAACCACTTGAGAGGCACCACGATGACTACCTACACCACCCCCGAGCCGATCTCCGCAGTCCTGGACATGCCCGCCGGGCGCATCGAGTTCGTGGCCGCCGAGCGCGGCGACACCACCGTCGAGGTGCTACCGGCGGACCCCAACAAGAGCCGTGACGTGAAAGTGGCCGAGGAGGCCGAGGTCGGGTACGCCGACGGTGTCCTGCGGATCGTGGTGCCGGCCAAGAACCAGTACTTCGGGCCGAGCGGATCCGTCGCGGTCAGCGTGCAACTGCCGGCCGGCTCCGAGGTCCGGGTGAAGGTGGCCAGCGCCGAGCTCAAGGCGGTCGGGCGGTTCGCCGAGTTCACCGTCGAGAGCGCGCACGGGACCATCGATCTCGACGAGGTCTCTGCGGCGCACGTCACCACCTCGGCCGGGGACGTGCGCGTCGCGCGGCTGAACGGTCCGGCGGAGATTCGTACCAGCAAGGGCGACATCCGGATCGCGGAGGCCGTGCAGGGTGCGGTCGTGCTCCGTACCGACGCCGGCAACGTCGAGATCGGCGCCGCCGCGGGGGTCTCAGCCTCCCTGGACGCCGGCACCGCGACCGGCCGGATCAGCAACTCGCTGAATAACACCGCCGACGCCGCCGCAGAGCTGAGCATCCGCGCCACCACCAGCGTCGGCGACATCGTCGCCCGCGGCCTCTGACCCCGTCCTCAGCAGCCCGCGACGCCATCCCTCCGACACCCTGAACCAAGGAGAACACCATCATGGCACCGACTTCTTCCGGCTTCACCGAGGCTGGACTGCGCCGGCTGCACGACGTTCTGGACCGGCACGTCGACTCCGGGAAGATCCCCGGTGTCGTCGCGCTGGTCAGCCGCGGCGACGGCGCGCCGCACGTGGAGACGCTCGGCACGATGCGTCACGGCGGTGAGGCGCCGATGCAGCGCGACACGATCTTCCGGATGGCGTCGACGTCCAAGCCGGTCGCGGTCTCGGCGGCGATGGTGCTGCTCGACGAGTGCCGGCTGCGGCTCGACGACACGGTCGAGGAATGGCTGCCCGAGCTCGCCGGCCGCCAAGTGCTGAAGACGATCGGCAGCCCGGTCGACGACACCGTCCCGGCCCGGCGCCCGATCACCGTCCGGGACGTCCTGACCTCGACGTTCGGGCTCGGCATGGACCTGACGATGATCGGTACGCCGATCATGGCCGCACTGTTCGAGCAGGGCATCACCCCGAACCTGCCGGTGCCGATGCCGGAGCAGGACGAGTGGATGCGCCGCCTCGGCACGCTGCCGCTCATGTACCAGCCGGGGGAGCGGTGGCAGTACCAGATCAGCAGCGACCTGCTCGGCGTCCTGGTCTCCAGGGTCAGCGGTCAGTCGTACGACGAGTTCCTCCGCGAACGGATCTTCGAGCCGCTCGGTATGAAGGACACCGGGTTCTACGTGCCGGCCGACCAGATCCACCGGCTGCCGCCGCTGTACGCACCGGACCCGGAGACCGGCGAGTTCCAGGTGTGGGACGAGGCCGAGGGCGGCCGGCACAGCACACTGCCGGCCTTCCAGGGCGGTGGCGGCGGGCTGAACTCCACCGCCGACGACTACCACGCCTACTTCCGGATGCTGCTGAACCACGGCGTCCACAACGGGCAGCGCATCCTGTCCCGGCCGGCCGTCGAGCTGATGACCAGCAACAGCCTCACCCCTGCGCAGTTGGTGGATCGGGAGGCGCTGGCCCGCGACAACGTGCACATCTCGTTCGGCCAGGGGCAGCAGGGTGGTTGGGGCTTCGGGATGGCCGTTCGCACCTACCGCGGCGACTACGCGCCGGTCGGTCAGTTCGGCTGGGACGGCGGCGCCGGTACTTCGACGTACGCGGACCCGGTCAACCAGGTCGTCGGCGTCCTGCTCACGCAGGTCGGCACCACCGTGCCGTCCGCCGTCCAGCTCGCGAACGACTTCTGGACCACCCTCTACCAGGCCCTCGAGGACTAACCACACCGCCGTACAGCCAGCAGCGCATACGTGCGTGCCGCCGCGAGGACGTCGTCGAGTACGACGTGTTCGTCGGCGGCATGCGCATACCTGACATCACCCGGCCCGTACTGCAGTGTCGGAATGCCAGCAGCCGCGTACTGTCGCAGATCGGACCCGTACGGCGCGCCCTTCACCGCTGGCACCGCACCACCCACGTCTGCCACCGCCTGCACCACGTCGGCCAGCAGTGGGTCGCCCACTGGCAACAGCCCGGACGCAAACGCACCGCCGGGCCAACTGACCGCGACCGGGTGCTCCCGCAGCCAGTCGTCCTTCGAACATGCCTCGGCGACCGCGGTCTCGAAGGCGGCACGCGCCTCCGTGAGCTCCTCGCCGAGCCGGATGCCGTACCGCCCCTCGGCGACCAGCAGATCCGGAACGGTACTCGCCCAGTCGCCGGCCGCGACCGTGCCGACCGAGAGCGGGTTGGCGAGGTCGAGATGCGCGAACAACGGATGCGGGTCCCGGTTGCGCTCGCGCTCGAGTTCCTGCAGGGCCGTCCGGATCACGCCGAACTTCTCGATCGCGCTCACCCCGCGGCTCCGCGTCGACCCGTGCGTCGCACGACCGGGCACCTCG
>DASSDE010001005.1:0-8242 GCA_035697365.1 Kribbella sp.
GGGCCGATCGTGTCGATCGTCGTCCTGGCCCGCAACGGCCGGCCCGGACGGTCAATGCAGTAGCGGCAACAACTGGTCGCCGATGCGGATCGCCTCCTCGCGGTACGGGGTGTCGGAGAGGATGAAGTGGGTGATGCCGAGGTCGCGGTACTTGTTGAGGGACTTGGCCACGTCGTCGGGGGAGCCGACGAGCCAGGTGGTGCCGGCGCCGCCACCGCCGTACTTGCCGGGGGCGGTGTAGAGGTTGTCGTCGAGGACCTCGCCACGTTCGGCCAGGTCGAGGAGGCGTTGCTGGCCGACTGCCTTGAACCAGCGGGCGTCGCGCGAGCCGTGCGTCTCCGCCATCTTCGCGACCTTCGCCTCGGCGTCGGCCCAGGCCTCCTCGGTCGTGTCGCGGACGAGCGTGGTGATCCGCAATCCGAACTCGAGCGGCGGATGCTCGCGACCGAGCTCGTTCTCCAGTTCGCGCAGTCGAGCGATCCGCGCGGCGACCCCGTCCAGAGGCTCACCCCAGAAGAGTTGTACGTCGGCATCCGTCGCGGCGACCCGTTGCGCGGGATCCGACGCACCACCGAAGTACAACCGGGGATGCGGCCGTGGATTCAAAGGGTCTTCCCGTACGACGGGACGCGTCGCGACCGTGGAGCCGGTGACGGAGAAGTACTCGCCGGTGAACGTCACGTCCTCCTCGGTCCACAAGCGCCGTACCAGTTGGAGGAATTCCTTCGTGCGGGCGTACCGCTGCGGCTGGTCGCCCTCGCTGTCGCCGTACGCCGCAAGGTTGTCCTGGCCGGAGACGATGTTGATCAGCAGGCGCCCGCTGCTGAGCTGGTCCAGGGTGCTCGCGGCAGATGCGAAGTGCGCGGGATGCCAGTACCCGGGGCGGATCGCGGCCAACGGCTGGAACGTCGTCGTCCGCGCGGCGAGCGCAGTCGCGACGGTGAAGGTGTCGGGCCGGCCCCACCCGGTGCCGAGCAGCGCACCGGACCATCCGTGGTCCTCGCTGAGTCGCGCCAGCTCGGTCAGCCGCTCGATGCTGTTGTGCCCCTGGACGGCATCGTCCCCACGATGGCCGGGAGCAACCTGGTTCGGGATGTACCAGAGCAAAGTCATACCCAGAGAGTAAGTCTATCTGATTAGTTTACTTTGACCGTCTCGCGGAGTGGTCGTCGAATGCGCACGCCTGGCAATTGCTTGCTGTTGGCAACGAGGTGTGGAGTCGTGTCGGCCTGTGGGTAAGTTGTCCACAGGGTTGCTCGCCTGTGGACAGCCAGATTCGCTGGAATCCCTTGAAAATAAGGGGTTATCGGGTTGGGAACTGTCGGCGGGCGTGTCTAGCATTGTGGGTATGGAGGTACTCGGCGCACGGCCCGTCTGCTTGATGAGCGACCCTGAGAAGGTGTCGGCTCTCGACGCGGCGATGGCCGAGCTTGCTCGTCTGGGTACGTTCGTGTTGCAGTTGACCGGGGAGATGGAGCGGACCGGGTACGCGCAGGGGGCTGGTGCCGCCGACATGGCGCGGTTCCTGTCGAAGCGATACCGGATGGATCTGCCCAAGGCGCGCCGAACGCTGCGGTTGGCCACCGCGCTCCACAAGCACCCGGCCACCACCGCGGCCCTGCCCGACCCTGCTGTCCCCTTCGCCAACCCGGCCAACGCACGTCCCGCCGACACCGACATGTGCGACGGGCTCGCTGGGCCTGCTGAAGGTGCGGGAGTAGATGATTCTGGCGAGCGTGGCGGGTGGCGGGTGCATCCGGATCAGGCGGAGGCGATCTTGGCGGTGCTGGCCAAGGTTCCGGCATCGGTGCCGGTCGAGAACGTCGACTTCGCCGAACAACGCCTCATCGAGCTGGCCTCGACCCACACTCCGCAGCAGTTGCGCGACGCAGGCACGGCGATCCTGGCGATCCTCGATCCGGACGGACCGGAGCCTGCGGAGAAGCGGGCCTATGCCCGCGAGTCGCTGACGTGGAAGAACGCCGACCAGGGCGTGAAGTTCCAGGGCTTCTTGGCGTGTGAGAACGCGGAGCTGTTCCGCACCGTCATCCACGCCGGCGCGAAACCCCGCAAGACCGTGGACGGCGAACCAGACCCTCGCCCCTGGAGCAAGCGCCAAGCAGACGCCCTCACCGCTGCCCTCTCCGACGCGCTCAACGCAACCACCAGCACCCGCGCCCACAACATCACCCCGACCAACCCCAGCTCCCCAACAACCGCATCGGGTACGCCGCGTGCAGAGGATGGAGCGCCCGCGGAGAGCGCGGAAGATGCTGCGCGTGCTGAACGTGCTGAACGTGCTGAACGTGCTGAACGTGCTGAAGGTCTGGGGGATACGGTGGACGGGAGTGGCCCGACGGGAGAGTCCGTGCAGGATCCACTGCCTGGGACCACCGAAGCTGAGACTCCGTCAAGAGACAGCAAGTCGGTGAGCGCCGACTTGGCCGGTACCGAGTTCGGCAGTGTGGGTTCTGACGGCGCGGAATCTAACGGTGTCCGTGCTGGGCTGGTGGCGGGGCATGGGCCGAAGGCGCATATCAGTGTGACGATCGACTTCAACGACTTGCAGAAGTCGCTGACGCATGCGACTGGGACGATGATGTTCGGCGACACGTTGTCGGCGGGCACTGTACGGCGGCTGGCGTGTGATGCCGAGATCTTGCCGATTGTGCTCGGTTCGAAGTCACAGCCTCTGGACGTCGGCACCAGTCAGCGCCTGGTTACCCAGCCGATGCGCCGTGCGCTGAACGCCCGCGACAAAGGCTGCGTCGCGTGTGGCGCACCACCGAACCGCTGCGAAGCTCACCATCTCAAACACTGGATCGACGGCGGCAGCACCGCCATCTCGAACCTCGTGCTGCTCTGCAAACGGGATCACATCGACCTGCACTCCGGTCACTGGGACATCCAGATCATCGACGACGTCGTCCACGTCACCCGACCGGCCTGGGCCGACCCCGGCCGCATCCCACGGAACCAGTACCAGCCACCACACCAGCCCGACCAACCACCACACCTGCCCGACCAACCACCCGCCACCTACGACCGCACCGCGCAACCTGCAACCGGGTCGAGCAAGCCGGCCGGTCCAACCGGCCCAAACACCACCGACCCGTGGGGTGACGATCTCGACACCGGCTCGCCGTCGCATCCGGCACCGGCGCCCGTCATCCCCTGGGCCGGCGACCCGCCACCTCCGGCGGTCGCCGCGCCTGACATTCCGTGGGCGAGTGACCCGCCACCTCCGGCGGTCGCTGCGCCTGACATTCCGTGGGCTGACGAGCCGTTGCCGGTCGCTCGGTCCGCTGCGCCCTGGTCGGAGGCCGGGTTCGACCCGTGGGGCGAGGTCCAAGCGGCCAGTCGATGCGACAGCCCGGATGCCGGCTCGGGTTCCGACCACCTGCCGCCGGCGGCCGGCAACGCCCTCGGATCGGTGGCCTGATCCCGCCCTGAGTTGCCGCCCCAAACCGCGACACGACAAGCGCGCGACAGGACCTTCCATCACCAGCCGGCACGACCGTGCCTGGGCGCATCAACGTCAGCTCTCCTGCAATCGGGCCTCGCAGATTGTTGACGTTCTGTGTCGGCTACCAGGCATTGACATCGTTGTCTGGCGCGACGACGATACTTTCTCCAAGCTCGGTGAAACGTTTCCAAGCTCGAGGAGATCCGCCCATGCCCGTCCATCGTCGTACCCTCCGTCTCCTGCTGGCCGGGGCGGTGACGCTCACCCTCGGGCTGTTGTCACCACCGGCCGGCGCGAGTCCCGGCAACGCCACCTCCGGCCCGACCGCCGTCGCCCGGGCCCGGGTTGCCGCGGATCAGCTGATGAGCTCGTACGAGCCGAACAAGGCCTGGTTCCCGTCGAGCTGGTGGAACTCGGCTGTCGCATTGCAGACAATCGGCGATTACATGCAGCGCACCGGCGACCGCCGCTACCTGCCACAGCTGGACAACACGTTCGAGAAGGACAAGGGCGCGTTCCCGGCCGGCTACCTGTCCGGTGACGAGCTGCTCGGCAACTTCACCAGTCGGGCAATCGACGACTCGGAGTGGTGGGGCCTGACCTGGATCCAGGCGTACGACCTGACGAAGAACCCGAAGTACCTCGACATGGCGGTCAAGATCGCCGAGTACGTCGAGGGCTACTGGGACCCGAGTTCGTGTGGTGGCGGCGTCTGGTGGAACGGCGAACGCACGTACAAGAACGCCGTCACGAACGGCCTCTGGATCCGCCTCACCGCCGAGCTGCACAACCGGATGCCGCACGACAAGCGCTGGCTCGGGCGCGCCACGGAAGGCTGGAACTGGTTCACCAAGAGCGGCATGATCAACTCCGACGGCCTTGTGAACGACGGGCTGAAGGACAACTGCGAGAGCAACGGCGACACGGTCTGGAGCTACAACCAGGGCCTCGCGATCGGCGCCGGCCTCGAGCTGTGGCGCGCCACCCACGACCCCAAGTTGCTGACCACGGTGCGCCGGCTCGCCGACGCTGCGATCGCCCCGGGTGGTCTCGTCACGGACGGCGTGCTCACGGAGTTCTGCGATGCGCCGGGCCGGACGTGTGACGACAACGGCAAGCAGTTCAAGGGCATCTTCATGCGGTACTGGATGGATCTGGCCGACACCACGCACGACGCCCGCTACACCGACTTCGTCGCGCAGCAGGCCGCCCCGGTCTGGGACAACGACCGGGACGCCTCCGACCGGCTGGGGGAGCGGTGGTCCGGTGCGACCCCGAACGTCTTCGACTGGCGTACTCAGGCCAGTGCCCTCAGCGCCTTGCTCGCCGCCGTACCGGCAACGCCGCCGGTGCGATCGTTGTCCGCGACAACCGATCCGGCGCTTCCGGTGATCATGCCGGCGACCGGTGCGGGAACCCATGTGAAGGTCACGGTCGACGTCCAGGCAACGGGTCCGGTCGGTGATCGCATCCAGGCGACCGTACGGGCCGCGGCGCCGGCCGGATGGACCGTGACGCCGGCCAAGGCGAACGTGACGCTGCGGACCCGCGGCAACGCCGTACCGGTCCACACGTCGGTCGACCTCGACGTGACGATTCCCGCCGGTACGGCGGACGGCCTGCACTCGGTGTCCGCCGCGGTGTCGTCCGGGCCGCAACTGTCGTACACGACCCGGTCCGACATCCTCATCGCGCACGGCGCCGACTTCGACACCGGTTCGCCGGACGAGACGCCGTGGTTGTACGACGCCGACGGTTCGCAGAGCAACGGCCTGCAGAACCGGTTCGCGGACGGGCACTCGTACTTCGTCTACCGGTTCCCGTTCCCGTCCGACGCATCGTCGGCATCCGTATCGTTGACAATCGACAATGAGTTTGTCGTCCAGCTCAGCGCCGACGGGCAGAACTGGACCACGGTGGCCACTGAGACGAACCAGTACCACGACGGTCAGAACAAGGACGTACGGACGTTCGACCTCACGCCGTACCTCGGCGGCGGAACTGGGCAGGCAGGCTACGTCCGGATCTCCGACTCGTTCCCCGACGACGGCTGGGGCGGCCGCGTCTACCACGTCACCGCGACGTACAAGTAGATAGCTACGACCTAGGCTGCGGCGCGGTCGTGCGCCGGGCGGCGACGGAGGCCGGCATCGAGAATGGGCGCCGTGTTGTAGTCCATGTCGAGCCGGCCGACGTCGGTGCCCGGGGCAACGATCTTGTCGATCTGGTCGAGGACGTCGTCGCCGAGTACCACCTCGGCGCCGGCCAGCGCGTCGTCGAGATGTTCCATCGTCCGCGGCCCGATGATCGCCGACGTGACGGCCGGGTGCGCGATCGCGAACGCCATCGCGAGATGGGTCAGCTTGAGTCCGGCCGCGTCGGCGACCGGGACCAACTGCTCGACGGCGTCGAGCCGCCGCTGGTCGGTCATGTGGCTCAAGATCGCCGTACGCCGCAGGTCGGCGGGGGCGCGCCCGGTCAGCAGGCCCTGTGCGAGTGGGCTCCAGACCAGCGCGCCCATCCCGTACCGCTGGACGACCGGCAGCACCTCGCGTTCGATCCCACGATTCAGGATCGAGTACGGCGGCTGTTCTGTCCGGAATCGTTCGAGACCGCGGCGCTCGGCAGTCCAGTGCGCCTCGACCAGTTCGCTCGCGGGCATCGTCGAGGTACCGATCGCGCGCACCTTCCCGCTGCGGATCAGGTCGGTGAGCGCCGACAGCGTCTCCTCGACGTCGGTTTCCGGGTCGGGCCGGTGGATCTGGAAGAGGTCCAGGTGATCGGTGCCGAGCCGGCGCAGCGAGTTCTCGGCGGCGGTCATCAGCCAGCGCCGGGAGTTGCCGCGCCGGTTGGGGTCGTCACCCATCGGCAGGTGGGCCTTGCTGGCCAGGACGACGTCATCGCGGCGCCCCTTGAGCGCCTTGCCGACGATCTCTTCGGACTCGCCGTACGAGTACACGTCCGCGGTGTCGACGAAGTTGATGCCGGCATCGAGGGCCCTGTGAATGATCCGGATCGAGTCGGCGTGGTCGGCGTTGCCGAGGGCACCGAACATCATCGCGCCGAGGGCGTACGGGCTGACCTTGATGCCGGTCCGGCCGAGCGTGCGGTAGTGCATGAGCGCTTCCTCCTTGGGTTGCTCCCAGCCTGGCGCCGGCCGCGAGCGCGGAGAAGGTCCACCTCATCCACGGACAGGTTGTCCCTGGATAGCGGTTGGCCCGGCGCGCATGATGGAGGGCGTGATCGATCGTGACGGACTCGCAGACTTCCTCCGCCGGCGCCGTGAGTTGCTGCGTCCGGCCGACGTCGGCCTCCCCGACGGCGTCCGCCGGAGGACGCCGGGTCTGCGCCGCGAGGAGGTCGCACAGCTCGCCGCCATCTCTACCGACTACTACTCGCGGCTCGAGCAGGCCCGGGGCGCGAACCCGTCGGAGCCGATCATCGCCGGCCTGGCCCGCGCCCTGCGCTGCGATCTCGACGAGCGCGATCACCTCTATCACCTGGCCGGCTTCTCGTCTCCACTGCGACTGGCCGGCAACCATCTCGATCCGGGCCTGATGAGCCTGGTCGAACGGCTCACCGACATCCCGGTCCTGATCACCAACGATCTGGATGAGGTGCTCTGGCAGAACGCGCTCGGCGACGTCGTCCTCGGCCCCCGGACCGGCGGGCCCCAGACTGGCGGGCCCCAGACCGGCGACCCTCGAAGCCGGAACCTGACCTGGCGCTGGTTCACCGATCCAGGACTCCGCGAGCTGTTCCCGGAGGAGGACTGGGACGCCCACGCGGCCGCCCACGTCGCGGACCTCCGCGGCACCCAGTCGCGGCGGATGGGCGATCGCGATGTAGCCGAACTGGTCGCCGACCTGCTGGAGCAGAGCAAGGAGTTCCGCGACCTCTGGGAGTTGCACGAGGTCGCTGTCCACCGCCTGCCCCGCAAGCGCTTCCTGAACGCCGAGACCGGCACGCTCGACCTCACCTGCCAGACGCTGCTCACCCCGGCCGCCGACCTGCGCGTCCGCGCGTTCGTCCCGATCGAAGGCACTGACGCCCGCGAGAAGCTCGATCTGCTCCGCGTCATCGGCACGCAGACCTTCGCCTGAGCCTGTCCTAGGGCCGCAGCCCGTCGATCAGGAGTGCCAGGAGACGCTCCGTCTGCTCCCGCTGCTGCTCTGGAGCGGCAGCGATCACCGCGCCCGCCATCGCGGCGACGACATCTCCGGGCGGTACGTCCGCGCGCAGGGTGCCCGCGGCCGCACCTGCAGCCAGGAAAGGCTCGACGGCTGCGGTGAGTCGCGCACGGGTGTCCGACTGCGTCACGGCGCCCGAGGCGACCATCGCGCGCAGATCGACGCCCATGGCTCGTTTGGAGTCGACAAAGTCGAGATAGCGGTGCATCCACGCCAGTAGCGCCGCGTCGGCCGGCGCCTCGGCGGCTAGGCCCGGCGCCGCTTCGCACAACCGGGTCAGCTCTTGCCGGTACACCGCCTCGAGCAGCGCTTCACGCGTCGGGAAATGCCGGTAGAGCGTGGCCACCCCGACCCGCGCCCGCGCCGCCACCTTGTCGAGCGACAGCCGGAGCGTCTCGCCGTTCCGCGCGGCCACGGCGAGATCGGCGAGCTCGTCGCCCGCCGCCGCCACCACCTGCTCGCGCTTGCGCGCCGCATCCACCCGCATAAGTGGAGAAACCTCCAGTTAGTGCTATCGTCGATTGAAATGGAGAAATCTCCGTTTTCATCGACTCTACCTGAGGACACCACTGATGACATCCCAACG
>DASSDE010001006.1:0-5102 GCA_035697365.1 Kribbella sp.
CGCGGCCAGCTTCTCCTCCAGCGCGGCCTGCACGGCGGCGGCGGTCTTGGTGACCTCGGACGGCGGCATCTCCTCGGTGCCGATCTCGAAGGTCAGCTGCCGGGTGCCCGTACTCACCGGGAACTCGGTCGGCTCCGCGGCCGCCGGCGGCAGCTCGGCGAGACCCAGCGGGTGCTCCAGCTCCTCACGGCGCTCGGCCCACAGCCGCGAGACCTCGCGGGCCAGCGTCCGCATCCGGCCGAACGCCTTCGCGCGTTCCGTCGTGCTGACGGCACCGCGGGCGTCCAGCACGTTGAACGTGTGCGAGCAGCGCAGCACCTGGATGTGCGCGGGCACCGGCAGCCGGTCGTCGATCATCCGCCGGGCCTCGTTCGCGTACTCCTCGAAGAGCCGCTTCTGCGACTCCACGTCGGCGTCGTCGAGGTAGTACCGGCTCATCTCGTACTCCGCCTGGCCGAAGGCCTCGCCGTACGAGATGCCCGGCGCGTACGCGATGTCCTTGAAGTGCGAGACGCCCTGCAGCGCCATCATGATCCGCTCGATGCCGTAGGTGATCTCCACCGACACCGGGTCCAGCGTCATGCCACCGGCCTGCTGGAAGTACGTGAACTGGGTGATCTCGAGACCGTCCAGCCAGACCTCCCAGCCG
This sequence comes from Kribbella sp., assembly GCA_035697365.1. Lineage (GTDB taxonomy): Bacteria > Actinomycetota > Actinomycetes > Propionibacteriales > Kribbellaceae > Kribbella. Next base: position 650 of record DASSDE010001006.1, read on the forward strand.
AGGCCCCAGGAGCCGGTCGCCGGGTTCGCCCAGTTGTCCTCGACGAAGCGGACGTCGTGCGCGTCGATGTCGATGCCGAGCGCGGTCAGGCTGTCCAGGAACAGTTCCTGCGGGTTGCCCGGGTCCGGCTTCAGCACAACCTGGAACTGGGTGTGGGTCTGCAGGCGGTTCGGGTTCTCGCCGTACCGGCTGTCGTCCGGCCGGACACTCGGCTCGACGTACGCCACCCGCCACGGCTCGGGACCGAGCACCCGCAGGATGGTCGCCGGGTTCAGCGTTCCGGCACCGACCTCGGTGTTGAACGGCTGCACGATCATGCAGCCCCGATCGGTCCAGTACTTCGTGAGCGCGATGAGCGCTTCCTGCATGGTGAGCACAGCAAACCTCGAGCCGTCTTCGGGGGTGGTTCGCAGCGAAGTCTATTGGTTGGGCGCGGGTGCTATCCCCCGGATTGCCAGCGTGAGCAACCGGTCGGCCTGCGCCGCGTCCTCGCCGCTGGCCAGCACGATGCCGTTGACCAGCTTGAGCAGGTCCGAGATCTCCACGTCGGCGGCCACCGAGCCGTCCTGCTGCGCCCGCTCGAGCAGGCGCCGGCCGGCGGTGCGGATCCGGAGGTGACACTGCGAGCCGTGGTCCGCGCTCATCACCAGCGCCGGGCCGAGACCGTGGACCGTGGTGATGTGGGTAACCATGCCGTGCAGCCAGATCGTCAATGCCTGCAGGGGATCCGGGTGGTCTGCGAGCTCGTCGGCGCGGGCGCAGACGCCGGCGATGCTGGTCTCGAAGACGGCCTCGAGGAGCGCGACGCGGCCGCCGAAGTGACGGTGCAGGGTCGCCGAGCCGACACCCGCGCGGCGGGCGATCTCCTCCAGGGAGGCGTCGGCCCCTTGCTCGGCCACCACCTCGGCGGCGGCCGCGACCATCAGGTCCCGGTTCCGCTGGGCATCCGCGCGCACGGTCGGCTCCCTTGCTAAGTGGGGTACTACCCCATATCGTACCGAGAGATAAACGGGGTAGTACCCCACTTACTCTTGCGTGAGGAGCACAGGATGCGGATCGGACTGGCGTTCGGGGACGCCCGCCGGCAGCGTGATCTGGCCGGCATCGCCGAACAGATCCGGACGGCCAAGGGCATCGACACCGCCTGGGTCACCCAGGGCCCGAACCTCGACGCGCTCATCACCCTGGCTACCGCCGCCTTGCCGGTGGGAGCGGGACCGGGGGAGGTTGGAACTGCTGTGGTGCCGACTCCGCAGCGGCATCCGCTGGTGCTGGCGAGCCAGGCGCTCACGGTCCAGGCGGCGACCGGCAACCGCCTGACACTCGGGATCGGCGTCGGCATCGCCCGGATGGTCGACTCGATGTTCGGCCTGCCGACCGACCGCCCGGCCCGGCGCCTGCGCGAGTACCTGCAGGTCCTGCGCCCGCTCCTTCGAGGCGAGGCAGTCGACCACCACAGCGAGACCTTGACCGCAGTCGGAGCAGTCGCCGTCGAGGGTGCCGCCGAGCCGTCCGTACTGGTCGCCGCCCTCGGACCCGCGATGCTCAGGGTCACCGGCGAACTGGCGGACGGCACCATCACCTGGATGACCGGCCCCCGAACCCTCGAGGAACACGTCGTACCGTCCATCACCAAGGCAGCACAGGGCCGGCCCGCCCCACGGATCGTCGCTGGACTGCACGTCTGCCTGACCACCGACACCGACGAAGCACGCGCCCGGTACGCAACCGACTTCGCCCTGTCCGGTCAAGTACCGGAGTATCGCGCGGTCCTGGATCGCGAAGGCGCCGGCGGTCCGGCCGACGTGCTGATCGCCGGCGACGAGCGCTCGATCACCAAGCAGCTCGACCGGCTCCGCGACACCGGGATCACCGACGCCATGCTCGCCCCGATCGGGACCGTGGACGAGCAGCGCCGGACGACCGAGTTCCTGACTACAGTGGCACGGTGACCTCGCCCTTCCATGCGGCGGTAGTTCGTTAGTTCCGTCGTCCGCTCCCCGGCGCCGATCCGGCGTCCGGGTGAGCCGTGCTGCCCATCTCCACTTCGCACCGGCAGGGACGACCCATGCACGTCGACGACACCATCTCCGCGAACCAGGCACTCCGGCTGATCCACCGCGGCTCCGCCCTCCACTGGACGGGTGACTATCACAACGCCAAACAACTCCTCGCCGCGCTCGGCCGCCGGCTTCCGGCACCGCGCAACGGTTCCTTCCACAACCAGCGTCAACAACGAGCGCACCGCGCCCGCGTCCTGAACGCACTACTGGTCCCGATGACCAACCATCAGGTCGAGCTACGCCGAGCCCCGGACGTCGGCACAGCCTGCGCCGAAGCGTACGGACCACTCCCCCGCGCACACCACGAGCCCAGGCGCTGGGTTCCGCTGCGCGAGTTGCTGGGCGTGATCGGGGCGCATCAGCTCCGCGTTCGGGGCGTGTACGTACCGGCGCTCGGCGAACGGATCCACCCGCACTACGGGGTCTTCGCACCAACCAGATCGGAGTACGCCGACCTGGTCGCGCAACACCCACTCCCCGGTGGCGGCACCGCGTTCGACATCGGAACCGGCAGCGGAGTGCTCGCCGCGATCCTCGCCCGCCGCGGGGTGCCGCGAGTGATTGCCACTGACAACAACCCGCGAGCTGTCGCGTGCGCCCGCGAGAACCTCCAACGGCTGCAGGTGAAGGCCGACGTACGGGAGACCGACCTGTTCCCGTCGGGACAGGCCGACCTGATCGTGTGCAATCCGCCCTGGATTCCCGCCACACCGCTCACGCTCCTGGACCAAGCCGTCTACGACGAGGACAGCCGGATGCTGCGCGCGTTTCTGGCCGACGTGTGCGATCACCTGACGCCGGGCGGGGAGGTTTGGCTGCTCCTCTCCGACCTGGCTGAACAGCTCGGTCTCCGATCCCGCGCCCAACTGCTCGGGATGATCCGGACCGGTGGCCTCCAGGTGGCGGGACGCGTCGACATCACGCCGCGCCACCGCCGGGCGCGCGACCAGGAGATCACCTCGCTCTGGCGGCTGAAGTAGCCGACGCCCAGGCCATCACAACTGCGCCGCCCGCCGCCGTCTCCCGCTCAGAACCCGCCGAGCGGCCCGATTGTGATGGCCTGGCGATCCGCCACCACTCACGACCCCACCCCAACACGCCCCAGACCCGCCCGCCGAGCGCGCGCGGGCCGCGGATGGGCGTGGGTGGGGCGGGGTGGATCTGTCTACTATCGGCGGGTGACGGTAGCTGAGGCGCAGGGGGCGGTTGACGCGGTCTGGAGGATCGAGTCGGCGCGGATCATCGCGGGCGTCGCGCGGATCGTGCGCGACGTCGGGCTGGCCGAGGAGCTGGCGCAGGACGCGCTGGTGGCGGCGCTGGAGCAGTGGCCCACGTCCGGCGTACCGAACAATCCGGGCGCCTGGCTGATGGCGATCGCCAAGCGGCGCGCGATCGACCTGATCCGGCGCAAGGAGACCTACCAGCGCAAGCTCGCCGAGCTGGGCCACGAGCTCGAGATCGACGGCGGCAGCGTCGAGGGCAGCGTAGAAGACAGGGTCGAGGCGATCCTCGAGGACCACATCGAGGACGACCTGCTGCGGCTCGTGTTCACCGCCTGTCACCCGGTGCTCACTATGGACGCCCGGGTGACGCTGACGCTCAAGCTGCTGGGCGGCCTGAAAACCGACGAGATCGCCCGCGCGTTCCTGGCACCGGAGGCGACGATCGCGCAGCGGATCGTCCGGGCCAAGCGCAACCTGGCGAAGGCCGGCGTCGAGTTCGAGGTACCGGCCGGGCCGGAGCTGCTCGAACGCCTGCAGTCCGTCCTCGAGGTCGTCTACCTGATCTACAACGAGGGCTACTCCGCGACCGCCGGCGACGACTGGATGCGGCCGACGCTGTGCAACGAGGCGATGCGGCTCGGCCGCCTGCTCGCGGAGCTGATGCCGACCGAGCCCGAGGTGCTCGGCCTGCTCGCGCTGATGGAACTGCAGTCCTCCCGGGCGAACGCGCGGACCGGCCCGGACGGCGAGCCGGTACTGCTCCTCGACCAGGACCGCCGCCGCTGGGACCGGCTGCTGATCACCCGCGGCCTCGAAGGCATCGACCGCGCCTGGGCCTTGGAGAAGCCGCCCGGCCCGTACCTCCTGCAGTCCGCGATCGCCGCCTGCCACGCCCGCGCCGCGGATCCCGAGGACACCGACTGGGCCCGGATCGCCGGCCTGTACGCGGTTCTCTCGCAGGTCACGCCGTCACCGGTCATCGAACTCAACCAGGCGGTCGCGATCTCGATGGCGTTCGGCCCCGAACGCGGGCTCGAGGCAGTCGACCTGCTCGCCGACGACCCGGCCCTCAAGGACTATCACCTGCTGCCGAGCGTCCGCGGCGACCTGCTCTTCAAACTCGGCCGCCTCGACGAGGCCCGCGCCGAGTTCGAGAAGGCCGCCGCC
>DASSDE010001007.1:0-2804 GCA_035697365.1 Kribbella sp.
CAACGTGACCAGGCCGGTGCACGTGTCGCAGCCGCCGAGATGCGGGCCGCCGGTGGAGTCGAGCGCGATGTTCCAGTTCACGACCGACTTCGCCCAGTTGCGCGTGGTCCCGAGCATCAGCGTGCGGGCGTGCCAGGTGAGCGTGCCGCGGAAGATCTGCGGCGGCGTGTCGTCCGGGCCGTGCGACCCCGAGCACTCGGTGAACCAGATCCCCTTCGACGGGAACGCCTTGTGCAGGTCGGTCTGCTTCGACGGATCGCCCGAGTAGCAGTGGTACGCCGTTCCCGCGATCCACTGCGCTGCTGAGGATTCGAGCAGCTTGTACGGGTAGTCGGTCTCCGGGTCTTCGCCGGGCGGAGTGGATTCGACATCGCCCGGGTGGGTGGTCCAGTTGTGGTCGTACCCGAGGATCTTCGTCCGCGGACTGGCCTTGCGCAGCAGCGGTCCGAGCGCGTTGATCACCGCTGCCTCCTGGCGTACGGGCATGTCGGTGCCCGGGTACCCGCTCGGCTTGCGGTTCTGCGGCTCGTTCTGGATGGACAGGAAGTCGACCGGTACGCCGGCTCGCGCGTACGCCTGCACGAACTTCACCAGGTAGCGCGCGTACGCGTCGTACACCTTCGGATCGTCCTTCAGCCGGCCGCCGACGAGCGAGTCGCCGGTCTTCATCCAGGCCGGCGGACTCCACGGCGTCGCCATCACCTTGAGCTGTGGATTGAGCTCCTTGGCGCGGCGCAGCAGCGGAAGGACCTGCTGCTCGTCGTGCGCGATGCTGAACTGCCGCAGTCCGAAGTCGGTCTGACCGGCCGGTACGTCGTCGTACGTGTAGTGCTCGCTCGCCGCGGTGAAGTCGGACGAGCCGACGGGCTGGCGCAGGAAACTCACGCCGATGCCCTGCGCCGGATCGAAGAGCTTGCGCATCGTCTGCTCGCGATCGGCCGGGCTGAGCCGGTACAGCACCGCGGCGGACGAGTCGGTGATCGCGGCGCCGAAGCCGTCCATGGTCTGGTACGTCGTGCGTGGGTCGACCGTGATCGTGGTCAGGTCACTCGCACCGTCGTGGAACGTGACCGGCGCGCGCTCGTGCAGTAGCTCGGCGCGGTCGGGGGTGGTGACCCAGACATGCACCTGGGTCGCCGACGGATGGGCCTGGGCAGGACCGGTGAGTGACGCCACCGCGAGAGCAAGGGCGACGCCGAAGGCGGGTGTTCTCATCGCACTCCTCAGGGCTGAAACAAACGGCCACAGAACACGCTCGCGATCGAGCACTGTCAAGGTCTGGGAGCGTGGCCGTAGAGTGCTGAGCGTGAAACAAAGAGATGTAACAAATGCCGCGCGCTAGAGCGACGATGCGGGACGTCGCGGCGGCGGCCGGGGTGTCGCTCGCGACCGTGTCCCGGGTGCTCAATGAACTGCCCGGCATCGCGCCCGAGACGCGCCGGCGGGTGGAGCAGGCGATCGAGGAGCTTGGCCTGCCCGCGCCCCAACCCCGGGGCGGTACGCCGAAACCGGTCGACGGCGCCGTCTACGTACGCTGCCCGTACGTCCTCACCGACTACTTCGGGCTGATCGTGTCGTCGATTGCCGAGACGCTCGACCGCCACGGCCGGCAGGTCGTCCTGAACGCCGGCGAGGCTGTTGCGAACGACCCGGTCCTGCAGTCCCTGCCCTCGCAGCGGGCGATCGGCGGGGCGATCCTGATCCTGCCGCCGGAGCCGAGCGGGGACCTGGTCCGGCTGAGTTCCCGCCGCTTCCCGTTCGTCGTCGTTGATCCGCGCACCGCGCTGCCGCGCGACATCCCCTCCGTGTCCGCTGCTCATCACGCAGGCGCCCGGCAACTCACGACGTACCTGACCAGCCTCGGGCACACGCGGATCGGTGTGATCGCCGGCCCGCGCGAGTGGCTGGCTGCTGATGCGCGGCTGAGCGGTCACGCGGCAGCATTGGCGGACGTCGGCATCCTTCTGGATCCGTCGCTCGTCCGGCACGACGAGCCGACCACGGCGCACGGGTACCGGGCTGCCGGCGAACTGCTCGACTTGACTCCGCGACCGAGGGCGCTGGTCGCCTTCAACGACAAGGCCGCGGTCGGTGCTCTCCAGGCGGCGTCGGAACGCGGGCTGTCCGTCCCCGCCGACGTGTCGATCGCCGGCTTCGACGACCTCGACCTCGCCCGCGCGACCACCCCACAACTCACCACGGTCCGCCAGCCCCTCCAGGAGATGGGCCGGATGGCCGTCAGCCTCCTGATCCGCCTCCTGGATCGCCACGCCCTGGAAGCCCGCCACGTCGAACTCGCCACCGACCTCGTCGTCCGCGCCTCCACCGGCGCACCCCCATCGACCGACGGCTGACCTTCGGGCGCTGTCCGGATGGGGAGTTGGGGAGTGCGCGAAACGGCTCGGTTGTGGCAGCTTTTAGACATGAACCTTCGGATTGGCATTGCCGGGATCGCCATCGAGTCCAGTACGTTCTCGCCGCACCGTGCCGGCCTGGCGGACTTCGACGTACGGCGTGGGGACCACCTGCTGGAGCGGTACGACTTCCTCGGCAAGGACTGGGCGCAGGGGGTCGAGTGGGTGCCGCTGCTGCACGCGCGTTCGCTGCCCGGCGGTGCGGTGCTTCCGGAGGTGTACGACGACCTGTCGGCGGAGATCATCACGCGCCTCGAGGACGCCGGTCAGCTCGACGGGTTGTTCTTCGACATCCACGGCGCGATGAGTGTCGTCGGACGGCAGGACGCGGAGGCCGATCTGGCCACGCGCATCCGGGCCGTGCTCGGTCCCGACGTACTGGTGTCGGCC
>DASSDE010001008.1:0-2927 GCA_035697365.1 Kribbella sp.
TGAGCCCGCCGATGCGTTCCAGCGCCGTACGGCGGAACGCGCCGACTGCTCCCGGTACGGTCGGCATGCACTCCGCGAGATCGAACAGCCGCCGGTCCAGGTTGAACCCGATCACGTACTCGATGTGCTGCCAGCGACCGAGCAGACCGCGACGGTTGCCCACCTTGGCGTTGCCGGAGACCGCACCGACCGCAGGGTGCCCGAACGGCTGAATGAGCTTGCGGACCGCGTCCGGCTCGAACACGGTGTCGCCGTCGACCATCACGACCAACTCGAACCGGGCCGCCTTCAGCCCGGTGTTGAGCGCGACCGGCTTGCCGGCGTTCACCTGCCGGATCACGCGCACGCCGGGCAGGTGCAGCGATTCGACCAGGTCCGCCGTACCGTCCGTGGAGCCGTCGTCGACGACGATCACCTCCAGCGGATGGTCGGACGCGATCAGCGACCGGATCGCCACCTCGATCCCGGCGCTCTCGTTGTACGCCGGAACGATGACGCTGACCGGCTCCGTCACCGGTGGCCCGTAGGTCCAGCCGCGCATCTTCGCGTGCCGGCGGGCGGCGACGACCGTGGTGATCGCTCGCAGCACGCTCAGCGCGCCGGCCGCGTACAGGAGCCAGCCGATGACGGTCAGGACCCAGTTGCTGATCCGCAGCACCCAGATGACCGTGAGGCCGCGGACCCGCTCCAGCAGGCCGGACTTCTGCGTCGGGTCCGGCAGACCGACCGCCTCGCTGACCGTGGCGAACCGGAAGCCACGAGCCTTCAGCCGGGGCAGCAGCCTGGTCAGAGCCTCGACGGTCTGGCTACGGTCACCACCGGCGTCGTGCATGAGTAGCACCTGTCCCGCCGTGCTACGTGGCATCGAGTTCGCGATCACCTGCTCGACCCCGGGTCGCCGCCAGTCCTCACTGTCCTGGCTGGACAGTACGGACAGGTATCCGGCCGCACGGATCTCCTGCAGTGCCTTCCAATCGCGGTCGGTCAATTCACTCGGCTCCGACGAGTACGGAGGCCGGATCAGCGTCGTACTGACGCCTGTGGCTCCGGCTAGGATCAGCTGGCTCTGCCGGAGTTCCAGCGCACGCCGCCACGAGGAGGCGGTCGACAGGTTCGCGTGCGTGAACGTGTGCACCGCGATCTGGTGACCTTCGGCAACGATCCGGCGGGCCAGTTCCGGGTGCGCCGCGACGGCGGTGCCGACTACGAAGAAGGTCGCGTGAACGTGCTGCTCGCGCAGTAGGTCGAGGACCTTGGGCGTCCAGACCGGATCCGGGCCGTCGTCGAACGTGAGCGCGATGGTGCGGGCGTGCGGCGCCACCGATCGGGGCGCTCCGGAGCCGGCGTCGATCACCGGACCGCCGGTCGCGATCTGCCGCGGCACATTCCCGGACCCACCGGGCGACCTGACCGCGCCGTCCGGCTCTGCGCCGAACATGTGGTGGGTGTAGCCGTTCAGCAGCAGCATGGTCGACAGGCAGACCAGCAACATGGTCAGGACAATCCAGTGCGTACGCAGCGGTACCTGTTTGGCCCGCCGCGCGACCGGGCGGCTCACGGCTGCGTCGGCGTCTTGGTCTTGCCGGGTGGGGTGGTCGGCTTCTTGCCGTGGTTCGTGGAGGTGGCTGTGGCGGTTGGCGCGGGAGCCGTGGTCGTCGTCGGCGCCGTGGTCGGTGCGGTGGTGCTCGGCGGTGCAGTGATCGGGACGACTGTCGGTACGGCGGTCGGCGGGACGATCGTCGTACTGCCAACGGTCGGAGGCGCCGTGACCGGCACAGTCGGTGCGGTCGTGCTGGTGCTGGAGGAAGGTGATGCCGAACCGTCGGTGGGAGAGCTCGTGCCCGTGCTCGACTGCTCGGACGGATCGCTGCCCGGAGTGGCCGAACCGTCACCGGGAGTCGGGGTCCGTACTGCCGCCTCGACGGCCGGCGTGGTCGGCCGGTGCTTGGCCTTGGCGTTGTCGGGCAGCGGGATCAGCGGTGTGTCCATGTGTGGTCCACCGAGCAGGCTACTGACCATGAGCACCAGGTAACCGACGGTAGGCACAGCCAGGAAGGCACCGGTTCTGCGGATGGTTCTGCGGCGACGTCCGGTCGAGTCCAGGAAGACTGCCCGGTGCGGGGAGGGCGGTGTCACAAGCGTGGGAGCTTAGCTGAACCGAGTCGAAATTGGGACGTTCCAACTCTTGCAGGTTGTTGCAATCCCCTGGTTGGCGAATTCTCGGAAGCGAAACACCCCGCCGTGCAGTGCCTGGGGGTCGGGGTAGCTACTGTCGTCTGGTGCAGAAATGGCCTGGTCGTCCTTACCCTCTCGGTGCCACGTACGACGGCTCCGGGACGAACTTCGCGCTGTTCTCGGAGGTTGCCGAACGAGTTGACCTGTCGCTGCTCGGCGACGACGGGACGGAACAGCTGGTGCAGCTGACCGAGGTGGACGGTTTCGTGCACCACGCGTACCTCCCGGGCGTGCAGCCCGGCCAGCAGTACGGCTTCCGGGTACACGGGCCGTACAACCCGGCCGAAGGGCACCGGTGCAACCCGTCCAAGCTGCTGCTGGACCCGTACGCGAAGGCGGTCGACGGGCAGATCGACGGCGACGAGTCGCTGTTCAGCTACCGGTTCGGCCAGCCGGACGAGCTGAACACCATGGACAACCGCGAGCACACGATGGTCTCGGTGGTGACCAACCCGTTCTTCGACTGGGGCACCGACCGCCCGCCGGGGCACGCGTACCACGAGACGGTGATCTACGAGGCGCACGTCAAGGGCCTCACCAAGACCCACCCAGGGCTGCCGGAGAACATCCGCGGCACGTACGCCGGGATCGGCCACCCGGCGATCATCGAGCACCTCAAGGAGCTCGGGGTGTCCGCGATCGAGCTGATGCCGGTGCACCAGTTCGCGCAGGACGGCCACCTGCAGGAGCTC
>DASSDE010001009.1:0-5249 GCA_035697365.1 Kribbella sp.
CTTCGGGTCGTTGTTCTTCGCGTACACCGACAGGCCCTGGCCCTGCTCGACCCAGCGCTTGCCCGCGTCCGGGCTGTACAGCCAGTCGAACCACGCCCACGCCTCGTCGGCGTGCTGGGTCTTCGCGTTCACTGCGACGAACTTCCCACCAGGCGGCCCGTAGAACAGCGCCTTGGGGTCACCGGCGGACGGTGTCGGCAGCGTGACCAGGCTGTAGTCGGTGAACTTGTGCTGCGTCCACTCCGGCTGGTTCCACACACCGCCGACGGTCATCCCGAACCGGCCGCGCTCGAAGAACGCCCGCGCCTGCTCGTCCGAGATGCTCATCGAGTTCGGGTAGAACCAGTTCTTGCCCTTCCACTCCAGCAGCAGGTTGACGACGTCCAGGTAGTTCCGGTCGGTACCGAACGTCCACTTCCCCACCCGGTAGTCCATCCCGTCGATGCCACCGACGGCCGCACCACCCGGGGAGCCGGCGCCGCGGACGAGCAGATCGAGCCACCAGGCCAAGGTCGTGTTCGTCGAGTTGCCGAATCCGAACGGTGCCACCTTGCCGCCGCTCTTCGACGCGATCGCCTCGGCCGCACTGGTGAGGTCGTCCCACGTCTTCGGCAGCTTCACGCTGCCGTCCGCGTTGGTCAGACCGGCGTCCTTGAACACGCCGTGGTGAATGTAGAGCTGTAGCGACGGAGCCGGCGCGGCGAACGGTGCCGTGTAGATCTTGCCGCTGAATTCGTCGACGCCCTCGACGAAGCTGTTCTCCGGGAACCGTCCCTGCCAGGAGTCCGTGGCCCACTTGTCGAGCGGCATCAGCCAGTCCTGCGAGATCTGCTGGCTCAGCTGCGGGCTCTTCGGGATCATCAGGATGTCCGGCGCATTGTTGCTCCGGTACGCCAGCGAGACCAGGTCGGCGTACTTGTCGCTCACCTGCGTGGTCTTCTTGACCGCGATCTCCGGATGCGCCTGCTGGAACAGCTTGATCTCGTTGTCGACCCACCCGGCCTGGCTCGCGTACCAGTCCCAGTCCGTGATCGTGGTCGCGGCCTTCGAGCCGGTACCGCTGTCGGTGCCGGACGAGCAAGCCGCGAGTGCGCCCGCGCCGGCCAGTCCGGCGGCTCCACGGAGCAGGGTCCGCCGTGAGATGGATGAGGACATGGTGGGTTACCTCCGATGCTGCCCGGCGATGGCGGAACCGCACGCCGGGGACGTGGACGAGGCGGTCTGTGTCTGAGCACCGAGTCGCCAGGTGAGTGGGCTACCGTCCCAGGTGACCGCTACGCGTCGAGGACGCTGGTACGGCAGGAACGACACGGTCTGACCGCGATCCGACGGGCCCGGGCTGAACGCGTTGTCAGCACCGACCGGGACCGGGATGTAGTAGTTGTTCGCGTTGGAGTAGCCGAAGTACGCGGTGTAGCTGTCCTGGTTGCGGACGACGCAGGCCGCCGTCGGCACCACCGGATTGAACGTCGTCTCGGCCGGCCCAGTAGGCCGCGGAGCCGCCTTCGCCATCGGGGCGAAGGACGCGTCGTCGACCAGCAGGTCCCCGGCGCCAGTGGTCGTACTGATCCACCACTCCGCCTTCGTCAGCGTCCCCGTCCAGGAGATCTCCTGGTTCGCCGCTGAGATCTGCGTCCATCCGGTACTCGTCACCGGTGCAGAGCCGAGCCGGTACGTTGTCGAGCCGGTCGACGTGGTGAGCTTCAGACTCACCATCGCGGTGTCGGAACCGCTGGCCAGTCGCACCCAGGCCGAGGAGTCGTACAGACCTCCGTTCACCACGGACACCCCCTGCGCCGGACCGGCCCAAGCCGCACCTCTGGCGGTCACCGACAGGTCGCCCGTGCCGATGTGCGGGGTCGTCGAGGCGTTCTTGAGCGTGCAGGTGCCGAGGCAATACCAGCCTGTGGTGTTCGACTGGTTCTCGAGCGAACCGTTCGCGAGCACCGAAGGAGTCGGCAGGTACGGCAATGTCGCGGGAGCGCCCTGCGGTGGTGGCGGCGTGCCGTCGGTCGGAGTGATCGCCAGGTCGTCGAGCGTGCACTGGGTCGACACCGAGCCCGGATTCGACCAGGCGAAGGCCTGCACCCATCTGGTCCCAGCGGGCGGTGTGAAGGCAGCCAGCTTCTGCGTGTAGGCACGTTCATCGGCGTACGACAGCTCGTACTGGAACGTCGGCGTACCGGCGGTGGCCCCGCCACGAACACCTGCGTAGCACTGGGTGCCGCCGCCGTTGAGCCTCCCCCAGCCGGACAGCAGGTAGCTGGTTCCGGGAGTGATACCGGTCAGGTTCTGTGTCACGCCGGATCCGGGGCTCAGCGCCAGTGCAGTGTGGCCGCTGTGCGCGTTCGCTGCCGTGGCCGGTCCGGTGCCGAGCGGCGTCCAGCCGCGGGTGCCGTCCTCGAAGCCGCCGTCGCCGATCGGGTTCGGCCGATCCTGCCGTACGGTTGTCGCCTGGCCGTCCGCGATCACCGTGACCGACGCACCGGCCGTCGTCGGCATCGCGACCTTCACCTGCTTGGAGATGCCGTTCACGGTGACGGTCACCAGGTAGTCGCCGAGGAACCCACGGGTTCCGTACGTGCCGGCCGTAGTGGTCTGGCCGCTCACGCTCGTGTGCCACTGGTGCTTGATCAGGTCCTCCCACACCAGCGCGTTCGGCTTCGGCGACCAGTCGTCGTTGTAGAGGGCGACGCGCGGGTTGTAGATGTTCTTGGACCAGATGCCGAAGTTGCTGATCTGGTTCACGTTCGGGTTCGAGAACATCGCGGTCATGAAGTCGCGGGTGTAGTCGGCCTGGAGTTGCTGGTCGTCGGTGTCCACGTCGAACTCGGTGACCGCGACCTTCACCCCCAGTCCGGCGAACTGGTCGACGATTGTCATCAGGTCGTCGGGCGAGGTCAGTTGCAGCCCGCTGAAGTGGCTCTCGAACCCGACCACGTCCAGCGGTGCTCCGGCGGCCTTGATGGACTGCACGGTGTTGTAGACCGCGTCGCGGTGCCGCTTCTCCCAGCCGTTGTTCTCCACCAGGCCGTAGTCGTTGAGTGCGAGCGGTACGTTCGGGTCGGCCTGGTGGGCGAGGCGGAACCAGTTCGCGATCTCACCGGGGCCGAGGATGTCCTGGACGGAGTGCTCCGAGTACGGCTCGTTCACCACGTCCCACTCGTCGACGATGCCGGCCAGCGTGCTCGCCTCGTCGGTGATGTGGTTGTTGATCCTGGTACGCAGCGCAGCCGGGTCGTTCTGCAGCTTCACCACGTCGGGCTGCATCAGGCCCCAGGACGGCCAGATCAGGTTGTGCCCGCGGATCCGTAGGCCGTGCTCCTTCATCCACTCCAGCGCGGGCAGTGTGATCGCGTCCCGCTCGGTGGGGTTCTCCCAGTGGTTCCACTTCAGGTTGTTGCCCAGGGCCCCTTGGTTGAAGAGTGTCGAGTACTTCTCCTGGTACTGCGTGAGGTCGGTGCCGCTGATCCCGCCGGACGGATCGCCGATCAGCCGTGCGCCGTCGGCCGCGGCGCCGAACTTGAACGCGCTCGTCTGCTGGACGGCGGACACGGTCGCCCCGCTGACCGGCGTCCCGTCCGGGGCAACGACCGAGACCGTGAGGTTTCCCTTGCGGTACTGGTCGATCCGCGCGTCGGCCGCCGTACGCCAGGCAGCGTTCGGGTCGCGGCCCTCGTAGGTGACCTGCGGATAGCCGGCCGGCGTACCGGGGCCCCAGTCCTGCACGGAGACGCCGGCGATCTGGAACGTCTGCGCGCCGTACCCGAGCCAGAGGTTCAGATGCGCGGCGGTCGTCGTCCCGGCCGTGTACGTCGTGGCCGCCCGGAACGGGAACTGGAATTTCTGCCACTCGGTCCCGTAGAGCAGGGCGGCGTTGAGCGACTTCTTGTACGGCGAGCCGTCGGTCTCGAACACGAGGTGCGTGTTGCCGGTGGTGGCACCGGCGGTCGGCACGATCGACCGCGCCCAGACGGTGGCGACCAGTGCGTCGCCCTCGGTCACGGTCCCCGAAGCCGGTACGCCGAGCGTGATCTCGTACTCGCCGTCGAGGCCGGGACTCTGCGGACCGTTCGGCACGGCGATCTGGAGGGCCTTGCTGAAGTTCGAGTTGCCGTCGATCGCGACCTGCTCGGCCGCGTCGGCGGGCAGGCTCTTGAACTCGGTGAAGTTGGCAACAGCGTCGGACGGAAGCACTTCAGTCACAGCGGCCTGCGCAGCGACCGGCACCGCAACCGCTGCAACAGCAGCAACCAGTACCACGGTCACTCCGGTGGCACCCAACCCACCCCACCGAGCGAAGCGAGGGGGTTTTGCCTGTTTTCTGATCACTCGAGAGGTTCCTTCCAGGGGCGCACAGCAGCGTGGACCCGCCGGCGGAGGCCGGGGTCCTGAGCGGTCCTGCTGTGAACGGGCGGTCGGGCGGGACCTCGATCCGGCGCGGGATCAGGCCTTTGAGGTCGTCTGCGAACGTCCGCGCGGGGGCCGGCTCACCGGCACCGGCCCGCAACTCGCCCGGACGATCAGGCTGGTCGGCATCACCAGGCGGGGCAGCTCCCCCGCCTCGTCGGCCGGTGGTTCGACAGGTTCGGGGTCGGCGGGGCCGATCGCCTCGAGCAGCATCTCGGCGGCGCGTTTGCCCATGTCGACGAACGGTTGCTGGATGGTGGTCAGCGGCGGCCGGATCTGCGCCGCCGACTCGATGTCGTCGAACCCGATCACCGACACGTCCTCGGGGACCCTGAGCCCGGCCTCGGCGGCCGCGGTCATCACCGCGTACGCCGTCACGTCCGAATGCGCGAACACCGCGGTCGGCCGCTGATCGGCCGGCAGCGTGAACAGCTCCCGCGACCGGGCGCGGATCTGCTCGGGCAGGAAGTCCCCGGGTTTGGTGAGCTCGGGATCGGGCTGGATGCCGGCGGATCGGAGCGCGTCCAGGTAACCGCGGTAGCGGTCCTGGCAGCAGCGATACGTCATCCGGCCTTGGACACAGGCGATGCGTTCGTGCCCGAGCTGGAACAGGTGATCCATCGCGGTCAACGCGCCGTCGTAGTTGTCGGCGGTGACCGATGGCAGGGCCACGTCGGCGTCGATGGTGTTCACCAGAACGACCGGCAGGCCTTCGGAGTGCAACTGGACGAGCGGCTCCAAGGATTGCTCGTGGCTGACCACGAGCAGGCCGGAAACCATGCTCGACGTGAGGATCCGGTCGATCAGCGAGCCGTAGTCGCGGTCGTTGGTCGCGGTGT
>DASSDE010001010.1:0-2138 GCA_035697365.1 Kribbella sp.
GACGGCCTGCGCGGCGTACCGCAGCCGGCCGCGGACCAGCCACTCCTGAGCCAGGCCGAAGCCCTGCCCCTCCTCGCCCACCAGGTTCTCCGCCGGAACCTCGACGTTGTCGAACACGACCTCGGTGGTCCAGTGGTCGCGTAGTACGGGTACCGGGGTGATCGTCATCCCGGGCGTGCCGGAGTCGACGATGAAGGCGCTCATCCCGCGCCGTCCGGCCGCGCGGTCCGTGCGCGCGTAGACGATGCCGTACCGCGCCGTGTCCGCGCCGCTGGTCCACATCTTGTGGCCGTTGATCCGGTAGACGTCGCCGTCGCGCGTGGCGACGCTGCGGATGGCCCGTGCCGGGTCCGATCCACCTGTCGGCTCGCTGATCGCGCTGAACGCCGTCCAGGCGTTCTCGATCGTCGGACGCACATACTCCTCGATCTGGCGCGGACTGCCCTTGTAGAGGACGTTCGGCGGTTCGGAGCCGAAGACGCCCGCCCCCGGCCGCGGGAAGCTGTAGCGATGCTTGGCCATCTGTTCGGCCAGCACCACTCCCTCGAACACGCCGAGCCCGCCGCCGCCGTACTCCTCCGGCGCCTCCAGGCACCAGAAGCCGGCATCGCGGGCCTTCTTCTGCAGCGACCTGAGGTCGTCGACCGGCAGCCCGCGGGCGTCACCGGGCAGTCCCGCCTCGACGGGGACGATCTCCTCCCGGACGAAGTCGGCGACCGTGTCACGGAGCAGCCGCAGGTCGTCGGGCAGGTCGAATCCGGCGAACGTCATGCGTGCGTCCTTTCCAGGCCCTCCGCGGGCCCACTGTTGGTCAGCGCCCGACGAACCGGCCGGGGCGCTTCTCGCGGAAGGCGGCGAGCGCCTCGGCGGAGTCCTCTGTGGAGGTGACCACCGCCATGTGCGAGGAGATGAGGTCGAGCGCGGTGCGCAGGTCGGATCGTGCCGACTGGTAGACCGCACGCTTGATCGTCCGGATCGCCACCGGCGGGCCGTCGGCGATCTTGCGGGCCAGGGTGGTGACCGCATCGGCGAGGTCCGCGTCGTCGACGACGTGGTTGGCGATCCCCAGCCGGCCCGCCTCCTCGGCATCGATGAAATCACCGGTGAGCAGCAGTTCCAGCGCCTTCGCCGTGCCGACCAGGCGCGGCAGGTAGTAGCAGCCACCGTCGCCGGGCACGAGGCCGACGCGGACGTATCCCTCCGACAGCCGTGCCGAGCGCGCCATGATCCGCATGTCGCACATCAGCGCCATGTCCATCCCGGCGCCGACGGCCACCCCGTTGATCGCCGCGATCACCGGCTTGTCGAGGTCCTCCAGCGCGTAGGGGATCCGGTGGATCCGCTCGGTGAGGCTCTCCTTGCGCTGCAACGGAGTCGGGGGCGCTGCGCCGTCGCGACGGTCGAGGTCGACGCCCGAGCAGAACGCGTCACCGGCGCCGGTGAGCACCACGACCCGCACGTCCGGATCGGTACGCGCGTCGCGGAGCGCCTCCGCCCACACGTCGATCATGTCCATCGTGAAGGCGTTCTTGCGATGCGGCCGGTTCAGCAGGATCGTGCCGATGCCGTCGGCGACGGTGTACTCCAGATCCGCCACGGGACACCTCCTCTTAATCTGTACTGCTCAGTTGGGGGCCAGCAACCGCGACGGCGTGAGCTGGTCGAGCTCGCGCTGCGGCGGCAGGTTGCGCCCGCATGCCATGACGACGGCACCGGCCAGCACCAGCGCCGCGGAGATCGCCGGAATAACCGCCGGCGTGCTCGACTCGATCAACGCACCGCCGATGATCGGCATGAACGACAGGGTCAGGAACGAGAAGCCGAGCGAGAACGACGTGCCGGTGCCCCGCAGCTCCGCGGGGAAGGACTCGGCGGTGTAGCGGGTGTAGCACCCGAACGTGCCGTTCCCGAAGAACCCGAACGCGACGAGGCTGACCAGCGCCAGCGAGTAGGTCAGGTGCGGCGTCACCAGGAGTGCCAACGCTCCGGCGGCGAGTACCGAGTAGCCGGTCATCAGCCATTTCGCCGGAAGGTGGTCGGCGAGAAAGCCCACGAGGACCTGGCTGCCCAGCGCGACCCAGTTGCTCAGCCCGAACAGGAACGCCGCCGCGCCGATCCCGATCCCGTCGACGTGCACG
>DASSDE010001011.1:0-7732 GCA_035697365.1 Kribbella sp.
TACTTCCTGCGCGCCGGCGACACCTCGGTGCCGATCGTGTACCGCGCGGAGTCGACCCGCGACGGCGGATCGTTCAGCAGCCGGCGGGTCGTCGCGTCGCAGCACGGCAAGCCGATCTTCTACATGTCCACGTCGTTCCAGCGGCCGGAGCCCGGCCTCGACCACCAGGACCCGATGCCGGACGACGTCGTACCGCCGGAGGAGGCGCCGCGCCTCGCGACCGTCCTGGAAGCGCGGAGTGGCCGGCCCGCCGCCGACTGGGACCGCGAGTGGGCTGCCCTCGACGTACGGCTGGCGGGCGTGACCGGGCGGCAGTTCTGGATCCGTGCCGCCGGCAAGCTTCGCGACGAGCCGGCGCTGCATGCGTGCGTACTCGCGTACGCCAGCGACCTGACACTGCTCGGCGCGAGCCTGCTCCCGCACGGGATCGTGATCGGCGACCGCCGGATCCAGCCCGCATCGCTGGACCATGCGCTGTGGTTCCACCGCCCGTTCCGCGCCGACGAGTGGCTGCTGTACGACCAGTCGTCGCCGTCCGCGGCCGGCGCCCGCGGGTTCGCGACCGGCCGCCTCTACAACCAGGCCGGCAGCCTCGTCGCGTCCGTTGCGCAAGAGGGCCTGATCCGGCCGGTAGGTCTCGAGCTGGACGAGCCGAGCTGATTTGCTGCTATCGTGATTGACATGTTGCAGCGCGCAGTAGAGACGACGACGCCGGAGTTTGTCCCGGCGCGCTGACACCTGATTGTCGACCGAAGCCCCGGGGCGAGTGCCCCGGGCTTTGTCGTTCCCCTGGCTCCTCGCCCCTGCCACACGAGGAGACCACCATGTACGACCACCGCAAGCTCGGCCGCGAACTCGGCCTGTTCGACTCCGACCCGCTGATCGGCGCGGGCCTGCCCTACTGGCTGCCTGCCGGCGCCGCGGTCCGGCGCGCACTCGAGAGCTACATCGCCGAAGTAGAACGACGAGCCGGCTACCAACAGGTGTACTCGCCGGTGCTCGCCAAGAAGGAGCTCTACGAGATCTCCGGCCACTGGGCGAAGTACCACGAAGACATGTATCCGCCGATGGAGATGGGCGGGGAGGAGTTGGTACTGCGGCCGAGCATCTGCCCGCACCATGCGCTCATGTACCGCTCCCGCTCGCACAGCTACCGCGAACTCCCACTCCGGTACTCGGAGCTCGGCGGCCAGTACCGGGCGGAGCTGTCGGGCGCGATCGCCGGACTGAACCGCGTCCGCGCGATGCAGCTCAACGACGCGCACATCTTCTGCCGGCTCGACCAGGTCGCCGCGGAGGCGGCGTCGGCCCTGCAGCTGATCAACCAGGCGTACGCGGACCTGGGGATCGCGGCCTCCCGGTACGTGCTCGCACTGCCCGCGGTCGATGCGGACTTCAACAGCCCGTCGAGCAAGTACGTCGGTGACGCGGCGAGCTGGGCGCAGGCCGCCGAGCTGCTTCGCGAGGTGCTGAAGGACGCGGGCGTCGAGTACGAGGACGCGCCCGGCGACGCCGCGTTCTACGGTCCGAAGATCGACATCCAGATGATGGATTCGGCCGGCCGGGAGTCCAGCCTGTCGACCATCCAGATCGACTTCCACCAGCCGGCCGCGTTCGGCCTCGAGTACATCGGTGCCGACGGCAACAAACACCGGCCGGTGATGGTGCATCGGGCGATCGTCGGCAGCATCGAGCGGGCAATGGCGCAGCTGATCGAGGTGCACGGTGGGGCGTTCCCGGCGTGGCTCGCGCCGGTGCAGGTCGTCGTGCTGCCGATCTCGGACGACGAGGAGAAGCTCGCGGTCGAGGTCGCGCGCCGTGCGATGGACCGCGGCCTGCGGGTCGAGGTCGCACACGCCGACGAGGGCAGCCTCGGCGCCCGCATCCGCGAGAACCGCTTCGCGCCGTACCAGGCCGTCATCGGCGCCCGCGAGGCCGCAGCGGGTCAATTGGCGGTCCGCGAACGCGACGGCAGCAAGTGGGACGCGGCTCCGATCGGCGAGGTGCTGGACCAGCTCCGCGACCTCAGTGTTCCTGCAGCTGTCCGATCAGGTGAGTGATGTCGTGTGGCTCGTCGTACAGGGCGAAGTCGAGGGTCTTGCCGGCCGGCTGGTGGCCGAACTGGACGCGCGACGGGAGCAGCAACGGCTTGCGGAAGTCCACGCGGACCGTGAACGCGTCCGGTAGTTCGCCGGCCCGCTGGATGGACGCGAGCGCGGCGGCCTTGGCCCACATGCCGTGGGCGATCTGGCGCGGGAACCCGAACGCCTGGGCAGTGAGCTTGAACAGGTGGATCGGGTTCCGGTCGCCGGACGCCGAGGCGTACCGGCGGCCGAGGTTGCCGCGCAGGTCCCACCAGGCGCTGGCGCTCAGCACCGGGTCCGGCAGCAGATCGGCGTGCGCGTCCGGCGTACCGGCAGAGCGGCTGAGCAGCGTGGTCAGATCGCTCCACACCAGCTCGTGATCGACGAACACCTCGCTGATCACGTCGAACACGGTGCCCTTCGGATGCGGGCGTTCCGGCGTACTGTGCACGCGGATCGACGGCTCCGCGTGCAGCGGGAGCGGCTGCTTCTGGGTGATCGTGTTGGACAGGTGCACGATCCCCATCGGCTTGTAGGGAAAGGAGGGATCGGACATCAGGTCCAGGTGCAGCGGGAAGGCCAGGACATGCGGGTACGTCGGTGGCAGCGCGGGACCGGCCTGGAAGCCGGTGACCTCGCGGTACGCCGTCAGGTGGTCCTGGTCGATCGCCGACCGGGGGAGCTCGAGCGTCAGACCGTCCTCGTTCGGCTCGTAGTCGGCGCGGCGCAGCGTGGCCTTGACGGTCCGCGCGTACAGCGAGCCGAGGCCGGGGGAGTCGTCGTAGCGTCGGGTCGGCATGTCAGGCGCCCAGCAGGCTCTGGCCGCAGACGCGGACGACGTTGCCGGTGACGCCCGCGGACGCCGGGTCCGCGAACCAGGCGATCGTCTCGGCCACGTCGATCGGCAGGCCGCCCTGCTGCAACGAGTTCAGCCGGCGGCCGACCTCGCGGATCGTGAACGGGATCTTCGCGGTCATCTCGGTCTCGATGAAGCCGGGCGCGACCGCGTTGATCCGGATCTGCTTGTCCGCGAGCACCGGCGCGAGCGCCTGCACCATGCCGATCACGCCGGCCTTGGAGGTCGCGTAGTTCGTCTGGCCGTTGTTGCCCGCGATACCGGCGATCGACGACACGCCGACGATCGAGCCGCCGTCGCGGAGCGCCCCGGACTCGACCAGGTGCTTGGTGATCCGCTCGGGCGCGCGCAGGTTGACGTCGAGGACGGCGTCCCAGGCGTCGGTCCGCATGTTCACCAGGCGGCGGTCGCGGGTGATGCCGGCGTTGTGCACGACGATGTCGAGACCGCCGTGCTGCTCCTGCGCGTGCGCCGCGATCCGCTGCGCGGCGTCGACGGCGGTGACGTCCAGGAGGAGCTCGGTGCCGCCGATCCTGGAGATCACCTTGCGCAGCGGGTCCGCGTTCTGCGGTACGTCGACACCGATGACGGTCGCGCCGTCGCGGGCCAGGGTGTTGGCGATCGCGGCACCGATTCCGCGGGCGGCTCCGGTCACCAGCGCCGTACGGCCCGCCAGCGGCCGGTTCGGGTCGTTGCTGACCAGCGGACCGGTCCCGATCCGGGCGACCTGACCGTCGACGTACGCCGACTTGGGAGACAGGAAGAAGCGGAGCGTGGAGTCGAGCTGCTCGTGAGCGTCCGGCGCGACGTACACGAGGTTGACGGTGGCGCCGCGCTTCACCTCCTTGCCGAGGCTGCGCGTGAAGCCCTCGAGGGCGCGCTGTGCGACCTGCTGGTCGGTGGAGGTCGCGAGCTCCGGCGTCCGGCCGACGACGATCACGCGGCCCGCCGGGGCGAGCTGGCGGATGACGGGGGAGAAGAACCGCTGCAGACTGGACAGGTCCGCGGTCGAGGTCGCGCCGGTAGCGTCGAAGACCAGGGCCTTCGGGCGGATCCCGATCGACGCGACGCCTTCGGTCGCCGTACTGAAGGAGGCGCCGATGTCGCGCAGCAGGGCCTGGATCGCCTTGCCCGCGTCGGTCTCACCGATCGCGCCGAAGACGACCGTGCCGTCGATCACCGGTGCGCCCTCGGTCCAGCGGGGCAGCGGCAGCGGGTCGGGCAGGCCCAGGTTCTTCACCAGGGTCTTGCCGAGCGGCGTCCGGGTGAAGGTCTGGTAGCGATCCGTCATCTCAGCTCCTACTTCTCGAGGATGGCGACGACACCCTGGCCACCCGCGGCGCAGATCGAGATCAGCCCGCGGCCGCCGCCGTTCTCGTCCAGTTGCTTCGCCAGCGCGGCGACGATCCGCCCGCCGGTGGCCGCGAACGGGTGCCCCGCGGCCAGCGAGCTGCCGTTCACGTTCAGCTTGTCCCGGTCGATCTCGCCGAGCGGAGCGTCCAGGCCGAGCCGTTCCTTGCAGAAGATCGGATCCTCCCACGCCTTCAGCGTGGAGAGAACCTGGGACGCGAACGCCTCGTGGATCTCGTAGTAGTCGAAGTCCTGCAGGGTCAGGCCGGCCCGCTGCAGCATCCGCGGCACGGCGTACGCGGGCGCCATCAGGAGGCCCTCGGCGCCCTTCACGTAGTCGACCGCGGCGGTCTGCGAGTGGGTCAGGTACGCGAGCGGGCGCAGACCGTGCTCCTCGGCCCACTCGTCCGTGGACAGCAGGACCGCGGACGCTCCGTCGGTGAGCGGGGTCGAGTTGCCGGCCGTCATCGTCGCGGTCTCGCCCTTGCCGTACACCGTACGGAGCTTGGCGAGCTTCTCGAGGGTGGTGTCGGGGCGGAGGTTCTGGTCCTTCTCGAGCCCGAGGTACGGGGTGATCAGGTCCTGCTGGAAGCCGCGGTCGTACGCCTTGGCGAGGTTGATGTGCGAGCGGTAGGCCAGCTCGTCCTGCGCCTCGCGGGTGATGCCCCACTCGAGCGCGGTCAGCGCGGCGTGGTCGCCCATCGACTTCCCGGTCCGCGGCTCGGCGTTGCGCGGGATCTCCGGCACGATGTCCTTCGGACGGACACGGGCCAGGACCTTGAGGCGGTCCGGGTACGTCTTGGCGCGGTTCAGGTCGAGCAGGACGCTGCGCAGGTGGTCGTTGACGCTCAGGGGCGCGTCGGAGGCGGTGTCGACACCACCGGCGATCCCCGCGTCGATCTGGCCGAGCGCGATCTTGTTGCCGACCAGGATCGCCGCCTCGAGACCGGTCCCGCAGGCCTGCTGGATGTCGTACGCCGGGGTGGTCGGCGCGAGCTTCGACCCGAGCACCACCTCGCGCACCATGTTCCAGTCGCGGGCGTGCTTGAGGACCGCCCCGGCGACCACCTCGCCGACCTCCTGACCGCCGAGGCCGGTGCGGTCGACGAGACCGTTCAGCGCGGCGGTGAGCATGTCGGAGTTGGAGGCGTGCCGGTAGGTCTTGTCCTGCCGGGCAAACGGAATCCGGTTGCCGGCGACCACGGCCACCTTGCGTGGTTCGGTCACGATGTCTCTCCTGCTCTAGTGGAGCGGGTCTGGGGCCTGCTGGTCGTACTGCTGGATTTGCCTGCTGTGCGCTTGCCGAGGGCTTTCTGTCCCACGGCGGTGGCGAGCGTGGCGGTGATGGCTGTCGACCGGACGGTGCCGACATCCGCATGATGCACCACCGGGTGTCCCGGTTGGCTGCCCGACACGATCAGACCGACCCTTGCCATGTGCAACGATCCCAGGGTCTGCGTGTACAGATGGTTGGCGAGATAGGCGGTGTCGACCTCGTCGAACACCCCGGTGCGCTGGCCGGCCTTCAGGATCTCGGCGATCCGGTCCAGCGGCGCTGCCATCGCCGTACCGAGTTTGACCATCACCGGCTCGGTGATCTCGCCGAACAGTTCCTCGCCGGTGCGGCGCAACAGGCTCATCGCGCAGTCGGTGAAGGCCGGGTACTGCAGGCAGAAGTCGACGAACGCCTCGCTCAGCGCCTTCAGCCGGTTGAGCGGTGCGCGGCGCGGACTGTCGGTCTGCCGGAGGCGATCGTCCAGCTCGGCGAGGTAGTCGACCAGGGTGAGCGCGAACAGCTCTTCCTTGCCCGCGAAGTGCCGGTAGATCAGGGCCTTGTTGATCCCCACCCGCTTGGCGATATCGTCGATCTGGGCGTCGATCGTGCCACGCTCGTCGAAGATCTCCCGGGTGGCGCGGATGATGTCCCGCTCCCGGTCACGCCGACGCTCCGCCGTCGTCCGGCGGCGGCCGATCGCGAGCAGCGCGGAGCTCATGAACCGATCTTAGCCACAGTGGTACCCCTTGGTGCAAACGACGGTTACACTCGTCGGTAACATCGTACTGCCGCTGCTGGAGGATGTTGATGACGATGACCGATCCCAAGTCCGCTGTCTCCGCCGACGTGATGGCGCTTGCCGGTGAGCTCGGCGCCGAGCGGTCGAAGCCGGGCTGGAGCCCGTTCTCGCTCGCGCTGAACGACGAGCAGCAGGAGATCCGCGATTGGGCCCACACCTTCGCGGCGGACGTGATCCGTCCCGCCGCCGCCGAGTGGGACGAGCGCGAGGAGACGCCGTGGCCGGTCATCCAGGAGGCGGCCAAGATCGGTCTGTACGGTCTCGACGCCAACATCAACCTGTTCGTGGACCCGTCCGGGCTGCTGATGCCCCTCGTACACGAGGAGTTGTTCTGGGGCGACGCCGGCATCGGCATGTCGCTGAAGGGCACCGGGCTCGCGTCGTCGGCGATCTTCTCCAACGGCACACCGGAGCAGTGGAGCCAGTGGATGCCGCGCTGCTACGGCACCCCTGACGACGTCCGCGTCGCCGCGTTCTGCTCGTCCGAACCGGGCGCCGGGTCGGACGTGTCGGCAATTCGTACCCGAGCGGTCTTCGACTCGGTCTCCAACGAGTGGGTCATCAACGGGCAGAAAGCCTGGGCGACCAACGGCGGCATCGCGGACATCCACGTGGTGATCGCCACCGTCGACCCGTCCCTGGGTACGAAGGGGCAGGCAGCGTTCGTCGTACCGCGGACGGAGGTACGCGGTCTCGAGCAGGGCACCAAGCTCCGCAAGCACGGCCTGCGCGCCTCCCACACCGCGGACGTCTTCTTCGACAACGTCCGCATCCCTGCCGCCAACGTCCTGGGCGGCAAAGAAAAACTGGACGCCCGCCTGGCCCGCGCCTGCGAAGCCGCCGCTGAGACCGGCGCCCGTCCCGCCGGCCGCAACGCCTCGATGGCAACCTTCGAAATGACCCGCCACATCGTCGGCGCCCAAGCCATCGGCATCGCGCGGGCCGCCTACGAAGTAGCGTTGGAGTACGCCAAGACCCGCGAACAGTTTGGCCGCCCGATCATCGACAACCAGGGCATCGCCTTCAAACTCGCCGACATGGCGATGGAGATCGACGCCGCCCGGCTGCTGGTCTGGCGCGCCGCCAACATGTCGGCCGCCCTGATGCGCGGCGAAACCCCCGACTACCGCCACGGCGAAGGCTCCATGGCCAAACTCAAGGCCGGCGAAGTAGCCGTCAAGGTCACCGAAGAAGCCATCCAAATCCTCGGCGGCAACGGCTACACCCGCGAATACCCCGTAGAACGAATGCACCGAGACGCCAAGATCTACACCATCTTCGAAGGCACCTCCGAAATCCAGCGCCTAGTCATCGCCCGAGCCATCTCAGGTATGCGGATCAGGTAACTGCTGACGTTGGGGGAGTGC
>DASSDE010001012.1:0-2382 GCA_035697365.1 Kribbella sp.
GGGCAACCGCCAGAAGGTCGCACTGGTCGCCGCGTTCGCGTCCGACGTCGAGCTGCTGCTCCTCGACGAGCCGACCTCCGGCCTGGATCCCTTGATGGAGGAGGTGTTCCGCGAGGTCGTGCAGGAGCTCAGCGACCGCGACGGCCGTACGGTCCTGCTGTCCAGCCACATCCTGTCCGAGGTCGAGGCGTTGTGCGACCGGGTCACGATCATCCGCGCCGGCCGCGCTGTCGAGAGCGGCACGCTGAGCGAGCTCCGGCACCTCACGCGGACCTCGATCCAGGCGGAGCTGGTCGGCCCGATGAACGGTCTGGCGCAACTCGCCGGCGTCCACGATCTACAGGTCGACGACGGCCGCGTCCGGTTCGACGTCGACACCGACGAGATCAACCCGGTCCTGCGCCGGTTGACCGACATCGGCGTACGGAGCCTGGTCAGCCAGCCACCGTCGCTCGAGGAGCTCTTCCTGCGGCTGTACGAACCCGAGGCCGCGCAATGAAGAGCCTCGCCGGAACGGGCGGCCTGATCCGGCTGATCATGCGCCGCGACCGGATCGTCCTGCCGCTGTGGATCGTGCTGCTCACTGCCATCTCGGTGAGCTACGTCAAGCAGTACGGCGACCTGTTCCCGACGCCGGACGCGCGAATCAAGTACGCGAGCAACGCGGGCTTCATCACCTTGTACGGCGAGCTTTCCGGGTCGAGTCTCGGCGAGTTCGTGACCTGGCGACTCGGGTTCGTACCGGTGATGGTCGGACTGATCAGCCTGCTCACGGTGATCCGGCACACTCGCGTCGAGGAGGAGACCGGGCGTCGTGAGTTGCTCGGGGCAACAGTCGTCGGACGGCACGCGCAGCTGGCCGCCGCGCTGACCACGATCCTGGGCGCGAACCTGGTGCTCGGCGTACTGCTTGCCCTCGGCATGCACAGCCAGGACCTCCCACTCAGCGGATCGATTGCCATCGGCCTCGTCTACGCCGGCACCGGCTGGCTGTTCGCGGGCGTCGGCGCGGTCGCGGCGCAGCTGACCCCGAGTGCGGGCACGGCCCGCGGCATCGCGATCGGTGTGCTCGGAGCGGCCTACGTACTGCGAGCCGCCGGGGACACCAGTGCGCACACGGACGGCCCGCTCGCGTGGTTGTCGTACGTCTCCCCGATCGGCTGGGCGCAGCAGATCCACCCGTACGCGCAGAACCGTTGGTGGTTGGGCGTCGTCATCCTGACCGTGACCGCTCTGCTGGTCGTCGTGGCAGTGAGTCTCGCCGTCCGACGGGATGTCGGCGCGGGCCTGCTACCCGATCGGCTCGGTCCGGCGGACGGTACCCTCGGCTCGCCGCTCGCGCTGGCGTGGCGACTGCACCGCGGGCTGCTGATCGCGTGGACGATCGGATTCGCCTTGCTGGGCTTGCTGTTCGGCGGTGTCGCGAAGGGCGTCGGCGATCTGATGCGCGACGATCCGTCCATCCAGGAGCTGTTCCGGCGGATCGGCGGGGCGTCCGGTCTGATCGACTCGTTCCTGGCCGGTGTGATGACGCTCGTCGGCCTGATCGCGTCGGCGTACGCCGTCCAGGCCACGCTGCGGATGCGGGTCGAGGAGAGCAGCGGGCGGGCCGAGCCGGTGCTGGCGACCGCGACGAGCCGCTGGGAATGGGCCGGCAGCCATCTCGTCTTCAGCCTGCTCGGACCGGCGGTCGCGCTGCTCGCCGCGGGGTTGACCGAGGGGCTCGCGTACGGGGCGGCAATCGGCGATGTGGGTGGTCAGGTGCCGCGGCTGATCGGTGCGGCACTCGTCCAATTGCCTGCGGTCTGGGTGCTGGCCGCACTAGCGATTGCGATCATCGGCTTCTTCCCGCAGGCGTCGATGGTGTCGTGGGCCGGACCGGCGGTGTGCATCCTGATCGGGTTGGTGAGTGCGGGAGTGGCGACGGCCGGCTGGATCCGCAACATCTCGCCGTTCACTCAGCTGCCGTCGCTCCCGGGCGGCACGGTGCAGGCCGGCCCGCTCGTCGTACTGCTGGCGATCGCTCTCGTCGTCGGCCTCGCCGGCCTGCTCGCCCTCCGCCGCCGCGACCTGCCCGCCTGAGCCGGTCGAGAACCTGACCGCGTCTACGAGACGTACTGGACGACCATGCGGGGCGTCGCGGATCGTGGCCGGCGTGACGACGATCTCAGCGGCGGGCGTTTCGGGACCAGCTGAAGCAGTAGCCGCCGAAAGCCGCAATTCCGGCGGCGAGCACAGTCAGCAGGGCGGGGCCGTACGGCTGGTCCTTGATCGTGTGCAGCGCCGTGTCGAGTCCGCCGGCCTTCTGCGGTTCGTAGCTGATCGCCGCCCAGCCGAACAGGCCTCCGACGACGAGGAAAGCGATGCCCTTCGCGGCGTATC